>DASCNA010000151.1:0-33802 GCA_036011305.1 Victivallales bacterium | reverse complement strand
AATAAAATAATTGAGACTAAATAATATTAGTGTCTGTGATGATGATGTATGATGGCAGTTCCTATTATACCAGTTGAAATTGCAGCTGCTAATCCTATAAGCAAAACTGTCCAGAAACATATAAGTCCAAAGTGAAAATTTAACGTTACAAAAGAAAAAACCACTCCAAACAACAAAAAAGAAAAAACCACCCAATTTATTAACCTATCCATATTTACCCCCCTTATTTACAAATAGATACTTAGTGCATAAGATATAGTGTGTGTTATTTATATTCAAGTAAAATAAAAAAATAAATTTACAATCCGATCATATTCCCTGCTATAAAAATTGTTTATAACAATTATTTCTGTTATAATAAAACGTAGTAATCTCATAAATCACACAAATGGAAACTATATTATGGCAACTGAAAACAATTCAATCGACTTAGCCAATCAGAAGCATCCAAAAGCCTTTTATATGATATTTTTCCTAGAGTTCTGGGAAAGATTTGGCTATTATGTAATGAATACAGTAATTGTGTATTTCTACTTTGTTAAAGCATTAAATTTTTCTGAAGAAAAAGCATTTAATTTATTTGGTGCATTTGCCGCATTAATGTGGGCATTCATAATAATTGGCGGCTATATTGGCGATAAATATTTTGGTACCAAGCGAACCATAGTACTGGGTGCAGTCATGCTGCTTATCGGATATTTGACTCTTTCAATGGCCGATAAACATCTAATGTATTTAGCTCTTGCCATGATAGCTGTAGGTGAAGGTTTTTTTAAGGCCAATCCTTCGAGTTTATTGTCTAAAAGTTATAAGGAGAATGATCCAAGGCTGCATACTGCATACACATATTATTATATGGCTATTAATATAGGATCGCTTATTGCAACTTTTCTAGCACCTGTCATCGCAGAGCATTTTGGATGGAATATAGCATTTATCCTCTCAGCGATTGGTATGGTTATTGCTTTGGTTAACTTCTGGTTTCGCAAGGCAACTGTAAAAAAAATAGGATCAGAACCTGATTTAATTCCTTTTAAATGGATAAGATTTATTAATGTTATAATAATAGCCATCATCCTAATTGCTATTACAACTTTCCTACTTGATCATGTAAATATCGCTTATTACTTTACCTACGCTCTAGTCGCAGTTGCCGTCGTCATATTTTTCATTTTTATGTCTAAATTGGAAAGAAAAAGTGATAGAAGGAAAATGTTAGTGGCATTGATTTTAATTGTACAGGCAGTCTGGTTTTATACTCTTTATCAGCAAATGTATCTTTCAGTCACCTTCTTTACTGTACATAATGTATTTCCTTCATTCTTAGGTATACCTATGAGTCAGGTTAGTTTTCAGGGATTTGACCCTCTTACAATTGTAATTTTCAGTCCCCTGCTTGGGTATTTTTTCACTAGAAATTCTAAAAAAGGTAAAAAGATAAAAATTACGACTAAGTTTTCAATCGGTTTCTTTTTCTGTACCGTAGCTTTTTTCATCCTATGGATAAGCACATTTTGTGCAGATCCTACGGGCAGAATATCAGCATTGTGGGTCTTCTTATTCTATGTTTTTCAGGGTTTAGGAGAAATTCTAATAGGAGCCTTGGGATTAGCAATGGTGGCAGAACTTATTGTTGATAAATATCTTGGTTTTGTCTATGGTATATTTTTCTTTGCCAGTGCCTTGGGAAGTATATTCGGTGCATTGATTTCTGATTACTCAGTCATCCCTAAAGGAGCCAGTTCTTTACAATCACTTCCAATATATGAGAACTTCTTTCTAGTACTTGCCATTGTTACGCTGGTTGCAGCAATAATTATACTGCTGATCAAACCACTCCTAGACCATCTTATTAAAGAAAAAAATAAAACTTAACTATGTGAATTAGAGTTAGATTAAATATATAGATTATAAATATTATTATTAAAATGAAGCATAAAATATTGCATAGAATCGTTAATAAAATTGATAATAATAATATCTATAAAAGCATAATTGAAAACTTGTCACTTGCAGACCTCCAATCACTTCTTCTTGAAATTTACAGAGATAAAAGTGGCAGGTTAAATTACAGTAATTTACTGAATCAGTACAAATCAAATAGATTTGTTCAGCACACTAAAATCCCTTTTGAACGATCTATGAAATTTGATGAATATGCATTTTCAAAACTTCCCAAAGGATACAATACACTGGAACTATCTCCTGTAAGCCCTCTGGGTACAAGTTCCGTTGTTGCTCCTGTAGATCAACATAATATATTAACTACTGTCAGAAACACTGAAGTGTGTTCAGATTCTTCTAATGTACTAGCACTTGAATCAGCAGTAATTCGTGAAAAATTACTAAAAACCAGACAGACACAAAATCAGAAAGTAAAATTATGCACAAGCCATAGGGTTCTGAGGACACAGCTAATGGAAGGAAAAGATTGTGTCCCTCATTTTAGACTGTTAAGTTTATGTGCTGCAGGTAGAGATGCAGGTTCTTATAAATTTGAATCTGACACACTATACGAACAGCTTGCATATTATATTGAATTGTTATTAAATTTAAAACAGTTAGCTATTACACTCAAAAATATTAAAATAGTATTTAGTGTATTTGATAATAATATTACTGAAAAAATAAAAATAATAACTCATGAATTATTAAAATTGTCACCTGAAACAAGATTTGAATTTAATAATTCTAAAGAAAAACAAAATTACTACCAAACTTTACGATACAATATCTTTGCAACTAATTCTAAAGATGAAGAATATTTTCTCTGCGATGGCGGTTTTACCGACTGGACACAAAAACTATTGCAAAACAAAAAAGAAAGATATCTTATTAGTGGTTTTGGCAGTGAAAGATTATTTCTGGTATTTTGATTACTGCATCAACAAAAGCTTACACATATCCAATCATTTTAATTTAAATACAATACTATACTGAGTAAGATTAGTTACTTAATAGATATTAACTTTATATGATATGTATTTTTGCTCCCACTGATGCGTCAAAAAATTTATCTCCGAATGCCATTGATATAGTACATTCTTTTGATCCTGTGCAGTGAGATGTTCCTATTAATTCAATACCATAATTTTTAAGTGACTGAATAGTTTTCCGTATTCTGAGTTCATTGGCAGAATGCAAATGAGTACCTCCAATTACGGCATAAACATGTTTATTAAGTTTCTCAGTGAAATAGTCTAAAATATTTATAATTCCAGCATGTGCACAACCCAGAATAATTATCAATCCTTTTTCTGTATCTATTGCAAGGGAGTTATCATCCATAAATAAATCAGGAATTTTTTCATTGTTTTCTTTAATAAATTGAGAGGAAAGAGTTTTTTCAAAATTATTCTTTCTTGGAACCTCACCTGTCAGATAAAGGCTATTATCTATTTCTGAAAATTCACGATTTAATATAAAATCAGCCCCTAAATCTATCAGATAATCAGTAGAATATCTAATTCCGGTATATTCAATATTACCTTCCTTGTTGTCATATTTTTTTGCAAATATTTCAGGGTGTGCATATATTTTATTACCGCCGCTCACTCTGAGCACACTTTCTAATCCACTTGTATGGTCGTAATGCCCGTGACTGATTATTATTCCTTTAATATCTCTTAAGTTTTTATTTAAAAGTAATGCATTATGTATAATACCCAATCCCTGTCCAGTATCAAATAAATAGTTCCCATTATCGGTTTCAATAAAACAGGAAAATCCATGTTCTCCTATATAAGAACTAAATAATTGAACTTTATCATTACATAAGACAGTTATTGTAGTTGCCATGATATAACCTCCTTATTTGGAGTTAATTTATTTTTTATCCATTCTAATATTTGATTAAAATACTATAGTTAAATATTCCCTCAGTTATCATGTATAAAATAGTCATTTAACATATAACATACTTCCTGTCATAAGACATAAAATAATGATATTAGGACATATTTATTCTATTTAATCCATGAAGCAGACTTGAAGTATACTAAAAAAAAAGAGACTTGGAGAAATTCCAGTCTCTATTTCTTATCACACCACTGTATTCTAACCCTTTAACTTCGCCCTCGCGAGGGGAAGACTTAGTCAAGCAATGTAACTATTATCCATTGTATATAAATCACATTAAAAAGCAATAACAAATAAGAAAATAGATTAAAAAAAGCCTAAATAAAATAAATTTAGATTATAAAAACACAGATATTCTACTAAAAATTACTGATAAAATTCCACTTCTAATTGAGAAAAATTTTTACACATTATATCAAACCTGAAATAAATTAGTATAATATGCTGTGTAATTCACAAAGCTACTTTACTGCCTTTGAATTATGATTTAAAATAACTACCTATTATTTTCAAATATATGATGGGAAATAGTAGTACTGATATATATATCCAATCAATATCAGTATTGTTACAGAAAAAATTAATATTCTGAAATTAGATAATTTTCTAATTTTGGGACAGTCTTTTGCAATTTTATCATTTGCTTTAAAGTAATTATAATGTAAAAAATAATTGACGATTTCAGCTATATAAGTAAAAATAACCAGTAAAATAGCAACAAAGAAAGTTAATATTACAGAATATTTATTAGGTTGCATATAAATGAGAATAACGAGGATGACCGTATTCCCTATACCAATAATTCTTGACAACTTATCTGTAAACAATTTTTTATTTCCTAAACTGAGATTATGAAAACAATCTAAAACAAATATTCAATCTTATTCACTATACTTTTAGTCTTAAATTAATTAAATAGCAATATGTTAAATCATTATAAAAACATATCATATGTATCATAAAAAGTATTGAACAGACCACAAAACTTCTCTAATATTATTTATGCGAAAAATGTATATCCTTCAAATTTATTAATATGAATTTCTTGTCCTGTTTTTACCTGATCCAGCAGTGTTACTATATTTATACTCCATTTATTAATAATAAATCGAATATTTCCAAATGTAGAAAAATCCTTTGAATTAAATAAAGCAACTCTCCCCTTTTCTCTGTCAGCAAATACACTGTATATTTTTCCTGTTTCTGAATCAGAGATTACACCCTCTATGGAAATGGCTCCTCCGCTGTTGGGAGACAAACTTTTACCCGTGTATTTGAGAGGACTAAGAATCAAACCGATAGGAGTAAACATTGATATATTTGATATAGCGCCCAGTATTGGTTTATTTAGAATAACCTGGACTATAATTAATTTAAGCCGCAGTGTATTATCTCCAGGAACTTCCGTTAATTGGTAATAATTAGATTTTTCAATACTTTTCTGAAATGACTGTTTTATATAATGTTTTAGATACTGTAGGTCTTCTTTATGCGTAGACACTAAATTATAAGCACTAGTTTTGTTCCATCCGTTTTGAGGAAGCTGATTTTTATATATTTCAACTTCAATTAAAATCTTATCATATTTTCTAATACCATTTTCATCAACCCAGGCTTTATCCAAGCCAAATGTACCATCACTGTTCTTCATTAACTTCTCATATTTTGGCGGCATACCTACTATTTTTTCTGCTCCAGGTGAGACACACCCGCTTAAGACCAGAAGACCTAATCCAAATCCTGTCAATACAAATATTTTTGAAAAATACTTCATTTTCTATATATATCCTCATTTAAAACTGTTTCATTTTTTATCATTATAAGCATATTGCCACTTATTTTCTTTATGAAATTTTTATCCATTTTTTTTTGACCTAAATTTTCAAGCAATGCCGATTTTGATATTATCAAAGCATAAAATTGTCCTATGATATTAAAAAGAAGAAACTGCATTCTTTCGCTTTTTACATCCAACCCAGTAAGTCTGCTAATTAATTCGGCAAGAACTTTTCTAATAGGTTTTATTAATTTTTCTTGAAATACGTCAGCATCATCAAGTATTGGATTAAATTTTTCTCTTAAATAAAACATAAATCTGAATTTATGCGTTTCATCAGTTAAAAGATTAACTGATTTTTCAATAAAGGTGCATATTATTTTTTCAATCTCGTCACTATTAATACTCTTTCCTGAATTTAGAACATCTTCAATGTGCGTAAAAGCTGGTTTGAATTCATTCGCAACTCTAGCTGTCATATAGTAAAGACATTCTCTATAAAGTTCTTTTTTCCCTCCAAAATGATAACCGATAGCAGCAATATTGACAGATGTAGCTGATGCGATCTGTCTTATAGATAAACCATCATATCCGTATTTACCAAATAATTCCGAAGACGTCTGTAATAAACGTTTTTGTGTTTCTGTATAATCATCAAAGTTTTTATTCATAATTAAAATTCCTTTTGTTTAAAATATCTTAGATTAAACTGTGTCCACTTTTACTAAAGCACTTGCCCCTACCCTTAATGGAAATTGCTTTGAGTTCTTAACCAAAATCCTGACTGAAAATCTTTGAGTTATTTTCACCCAGTTTCCTGAAGCATTTTCAGGTGGTAAAAGTGAAAATGTACTTCCACTGCCGTTGCTTATATTTATTACTTTTCCTGTATATGTATGATGATACATATCAAGCTTAACTTTTGCGCTCTGACCTTTTTTAATTCTGGCCAAATCTGTTTCTCTGTAATTGGCATCAACCCACCAGTAATCAGAATCAACAATAGCAAATATTTTATCTCCAACACTTAAATATTCACCGACATCAAGACTGAAATTACTCACATATCCATTTACTCTAGCATATACATTAGTATAAGATAAATTTAACTTATCATTGATTATTTTCTGATTCATTACAATAATCTGCGCTTTGCTACGATTTATTATTGCACTTTTACTCTCTACTTCTGCAATTGCCTCTTTGTATTTATAGTATACTTGCTGATACTCTCTTACACTAACAGAATGAGATTTCACAAGAAATTTCTCTCTCTCAAAATCATACTTCTCATTCGTTCTAACAGCTTCAGCAGCCACTAGATTTGCCTGTGTACTCTTAAGTTCTGCTAAAGCCCAATCCTGTTTAGCCTGATCTTCAGCTAATGCTACTTTATACGATTTAGAATCAATTGAAAAAAGAAGAGTTCCTTTTTTCACCCACTGATTATTTTTTACATATACATGATCTACTCTGCCTGAAACCTGGGGAGCTACATCGACAATATATGCTTTTACATATGCATCATCAGTCGTTGGATAATATTCTTTGTATTTAAAATATACTACACACAGCAATCCTACAATAATTAGTATAACTATTCCAAAAATATAACGTTTATTCATAATTTTAATTTTCATCTTAAAACTCCATTGTTTGATATGATTTGTCATTTACTTTGAATTTTTTTAATAATAACGGAATAAATATAGTAATTATCCCTAAAATTAAGCTGAAATAAAAAACATCCAGATAACTTATAAAAGTTGAATTAGTATTGACCATATTTGATGCGATATTTAATTGTTGCAACCCCTGATAAACAACATTTTGTGACCAGACTTTATAATTCTGGCTATAGTTTGATATATAACCAGAAAGATGGTTCCAGCTTACCTGACTTTGTGTGGAAATAATAGTTGCAGCTATTGCAGTACCAATAGAATTTCCTATGTTTCTAATAAAACCATACATTCCTGCTGCTGAATTTGATAAATTTTTTGGGATATTTCTGTAAGCAGTAAGAGCAAGCATAACTAACACAGTTGTCATACTTATCCCCTGAAGGACAACAGGAATAAGTACTCTATATTGCCCTTGAACAGGAGAAAACTCAGTTAAAAATATTGTAGATATTACAAATATTTTTATACCTAGAGATATAAGGGCTCTTGAGTTTACTTTTGAACTTAATTTTATAATAATCGGTGCAGTAATCAAAGCGGCAATACCTCTTGGAGAAGTCATTAACCCTGCTGTGAGCGTAGGGAAATTATAAAGATCCTGGAGCATAGTAGGGAAATAGCTCATTACAGCTAAAATAGCTATATAGAAGAAGAATAATATTAAACAGCAAACAACATAATTTTTATCTTTAAAAATTTTAAAATCAACTACTGTCTTTCTTCTTGAACCTCGCCAGATGAAAAAACCTAAAAACAGTACACCAAAAACCAATGAGACAATCATTGCATTCGATTGCAGCCACCCTTTGTTATTACCCTGATTTATAAAATACTCAACAAGTCCAATACCGAGAACAAGAAAAACAAATCCAGTATAATCGATATGTACAATCTTTTTCTTTTTATTCTTTTTCATTAATTTAATCAGAATAACAAAACCTATTATGCAAACAGGAATATTCACATAAAATATAAATCTCCAATTAAAGTATTGTGTAAGAATTCCACCAAGAACAGGTCCTAATACAGGTCCCATCACACAGCATAAACTGTAGAATGTCATTATTTTAGGGCGTTCATTTTCATTAAAGTTATCAACAATATATCCTTGAGCCAGAGTAGGCAGAAATGCTCCTCCGATCCCCTGAAATATTCTAAAAAAAACCATCTCGGTTAGTGATGTTGATAAACCGCACATGATTGAAGCTATACAAAACATCATTGTCGAGGCAAGCATAACCTGTTTTCTACCAAATTTATCTGCAGCAATACCTGCCAGAGGCATAAATACGGCAGCAGCTATAACATAACTTGTTAAAAGCCATGAAGCCTGGTTTGCATTTGCACCGATAGATCCCATTATATCAGGTAGAGAAACGCTGACTATAGTTGCATCCAATATCTCAGTCAAAGCCAGAATACTGACAGCTATTGCAACAATCTTTCTTTTCTCAATTCCAAATTCACTCATATTTAAAAACCTTAAACTTTATATTCTTTTCTTTCCTTTTTTAAGATAATCAAACAAACGTATAATTCAAACGTTTGTTTGATTTATTTTTCAAAAACTTCTTTCCAATTTTAGTTGACAGGTAAAATTTAAACCAATTAACAATTACTTATTTATATTAAATGTAAAAGAAAATAGAAAGCCAGTTATTCCACAGATAACAGTAGAAATTCCAAGAGCATAGACTGTATCAATATGCATAAAACTTGCTATATAAATAATCAATCCGCTTCCCAACATCTGCAGTGTCCCTGATAAAGCAATACCAGGGCTATGTGCTTTTGTTAAACTCCGTAACATCTCTGCAGTAGCATTAATATATACTAGAGCAATTCCAACAGCCTCAATTGAAATCAATAATGTTAGCACCCATTTATTATCAATATCCAATGCTCCTGAGAACAATACTAACAATGATGATGAAATTATTATTATAAATCCAATAATAACTATTCTTTTAAATTCAATTCCTTTTTTATTGAAGAATGATGATATTTTACTACCGGCAGCAAAAAAAAGAGAAGGTATTATAATAAATGTTCCATAAATTGCTGGGCTTAAATGAAAATTTATTTGATAGATAAAAGGAGTTACTGCTATATAAATAGTCAGACACCCATATGAAAAGATTATAGAACATGTAGACATTAAAAATTGCTTATTTCTAAACAATATTAAGTAGCTTTTACTGACTGAAATTAATTGTAATTTTTTATAATTTTCTTTCTTTATAGTTTCAGGTAAATATAGTTTTAATATAATAATACCAATAAGAGCATAGAAGAATAAAATCAAGAACAGTATTTTCCATGATACAATTTCAAGTAACATACCTCCTAAAAATGGTGCAATTGGTGGAAATAGACAAGCAAAAGTTATTATAATTGAAACTGCTTGTCCCAGTGATTCTTCAGAAAAATAATCCCTAATCATTACTCTATAAAGTACTGAAACAGATCCAATTCCTAAACCTTGAATGAATCTTGCTGCAATTAATTGTTCGATTGAACTTGTAGTTATTGCAATTAATAATCCAATTAATAATATTCCTATTCCTGTAAATAGTGCAACTCTTCTTCCGAAGCTATCAGAAAATGGAGCAAACCACAACTGTGATAGGCCATATCCTATAAATAATGCAGTAACAGTCAGAACTGTTTCACTATTTGTTGACGATAGACTCCTGGCAATGACAGGTAGTGCAGGAATATATGCATAGTTAATTAGCAAAGCAATTGACAGTGAAAGCATTAATAAAAGAATAAAAATTCTCGGTTTTGCACATAAATAATCTTCTCTACTTTTCATCTTTATCTCTCATTATCTGTATTTAATACTAAATATTCACATTAGCTTGCTGCCTCTGCCGAAAGTATTTGCTTTATTGGGAATGATAATTATATTTTCTTAAGATAAACAAACATTTGTTTTATTCAAACGTTTGTTTAATGATCATCAAAAATTTATCCTCTTATTGATTTGCGGGTATAAAAATATTATACACCAAGGCAAATAATTAAAATTTTAACATGATTCATTCGTGCAAGAAGCTAGAAAATTCAGTGAATATTGATCAAGACTTATAACAAAATTAGGCAGTTTAAAAATTAATTATACTAATTTACTGATTAATCGTTTCATCTTATTAACTACAATTTCTTCTGTATTCTTTCTATAAGTACCAGGTAACTTATAAAAATATGGAGCTAATTCAATTTCATAACCTCCAATATCACAATCTTTCGAAGTCGGCAAGTACCCAGTTAGACCATCAGAATATCCGGCAAAGAGAGTAATAGGAAAATCTGATCTTTTTTTAATTTTTAAACCTGTTTTAGAAAAAGGTTCCATTGATACAGATGTAATCAATATATCTCCAATTCTTAAAACACCTACTTCAATAGACGTATAATATCCATTCTTATCTTTCTCCAATTCAGTCTTCCATGGGAATCGCACAGAAAGTAATGGATATATAATCCATTTGGGTACTTTCTCTCTTATATTGATCATAATCTTAGGTATTTTTTTCTCAGATTCCTTTTTCACTTCCTTTGGAATATCAATATATCCTTTAACTTTATCATTCAAAAAATTAATTGGACTGGATTTAACAACTTTCATATTTGAAACTGATGATAAAACTGATTTTGAAATTATGCTCCCAATTCGTTTAATATCTTCAAAATTATTTTCTCCCCATTCTATATCAGGATTAATGTCAGCAGCAGCACCCTGGATGAAAAGGCATAATCCACCTATTTTATTTTCTACTTTTGAGCGTACATCTCCTGTTATATCTGCAGAAACAGCATTACAGCCAGGACCTAACGCAACATTGTGGCATGCATAATTAATAATTGATGCAATGGTAGTATATTCATTAACAAATTTTATGAAATGAATCTCTTTGTCAATACAGCTTTCAGAATCTAGGTGAGCTCTTCTGTTAATAGAAAATTCAGATTCGATTTTTGTATGTTCTACATATACTTTAGCCATAGACGAAGCTGCAATTTTTACTGAATCAGCTAAATTTTTTATCAGATTATCATAATATAACTTATTAGAACTCATCCCTCTTGTTTTAAAAGGCTCTACAAACATAAGTTTAACTTTATTCAATAATTCTGAAATCCGATCTGTTGAGTTGATTTCAGAAGGTGCCCATCCTATGGGACCGGAATGAGTGTGACTGCAGAATATTCTGATATTACCTTGAGGTATATTTGCTATCTTATTAATTCTATCTTTAATGCGATTTACAATTTCCCAATTTAACCCAAGTAAATCAAGTGAGATTAAAGCAAAGAGATTATCTGAATTATCATTTAATACAAGAGTAGTAGCTGTGAGATTATCATGAACTTCTTTGGCTCCCCCCTTTCTATTTGCATAACCTATTAGATAAGTACCTAAAGGAGGATTTATTATGATCCTGTCAACACCGATTTTAATTTTATCAGACATAATCTTTATAATAAAATTTAATTTATATTATATTAATAAACCCCTGATCATATCTAAATTCAAATTATAAATTTAATAATATAATTCCTGTGACCACTCTGTCAGTAATTACAGGAATTATAACATCTTCTATGCCTGCAGAAAGAAACTTGTATTACTATTTACGGTTGAGGAATATTTAAATTCCAGAATCCAGTTCCTGTTTTACTTGAACTCACGTTAATTCCATTAATATCACTTGAAGTTATGCTTCCATTGGTTGCATTGATTGTCAACACATAACTATTGCTTCCCTCTTTTACATTATAAGTAGTTTTGCCGTTATCAGCAAAATATAGACTGGTAAATACTGCAACCTGATCATTACTGTCTTTATTGTCAAATATACCTGTAATAGGATTTCCGCTATACCCTGGTATAACAGTTGATTCTAAGTTTATAGAACTATTATCTATGTTTTGGTCGTGGTACAATACTGCATGGAACATTTGGCTATTTTTAGGCCCGGGAATAAATGGAATTGGTTCCATAGCAGGAAGATTTATTCCACTTGTATTGGATGAATCTCCATCTGCCCAATTAATATTATTTTCCGGATTGACTACAGTAGAATTCCATACTCCTCCCATATGAGGCGGATCAAGAGGTGAACTGCTTTCTGCTTTAACTAATGTGTGTAGTGAAGACAATGTCTGATCATTTTGATTAAATATCTGCACAGTATCGCCGGATTTGATAAATAACCCGGTTAAACCAAAAAATGTGTTTCCAGGCCTTGTATCAATATTGTCAGAAAAAGTTTTTTCCAGGTTTTTTCCTCCCTGTGTGTATTTGACTACAGTTGTATAGGGAATAACTGAATCCCCGGGGTTATATGGCATAACTGTATAATCCTTAAAATTAATTGACACATTATTCAAAGAGCCACTTGAAGGGTAAAAATTATTTTTCCCTGAAGGATCTTTTTTCATAATACCCCATGTATCAAAAATACCATAGTTTGCTTCTGCATTATCACTGACAATAGACTCTGATCCTGGTTTCCAAGGAACATCCATAGCCATAAAATACATGACAGGAATCTTATACTTACTGCAGTAATTATAAAGTGCCTGTGCATATTCAGCTGCCTGTTGAGAGTTACCCTCTATCTTTGATAAATTATTTGGATTCTCAAGAACGTATCCATAAGAACCATAGGCTTGATCATATCCGCTTGTTGACCACCCAGTCTCACCTATTACTATTTTAAAATTTTTTGAAGTGCCTAAGCTTCTCTCATATTTTCCAAAATTCACTTTCAACAGATTAATATCCCATGCCACAGAGTTTTCCAAGTTCACATCATTGACTGACTGATAAATGGACCATTGTGAACCGCCGCCAGCATTTGTATGGAGACGCATTGCCGGTATTCCATATTTATTTTTTGGCACTGAACTGTCAATATCAGGTTTACCGCTGCTGTCATAGTATATATTACCCCATTGAAATGGATACATATGGCATAGAACCGGAATTTCAACTGTATTTTGATTTGCATCAATTATTGCCTGCAGAACATTACTTCTATTTGCAGTCGGACTTCCGGGTTCACCCAGCCATACTCCCGTAGGTGCAGCTGTAGTTACAGGAATATTTGAAAAACCATACTGATTATGAAGAGTATCCCCTACAGCCCGTATCCAGGCACAAAGATTGCCATTCATACCTGTATTGAATATTTTTTCATTCCATACAGCTATTACTTTAACAGTATTTTGAAACTGTAGTCCAAAAGATGGATTACTTTTAGCATAATCGAGTACCTGAAGAAAATCTCTGTAATTTGGAGTTGATGAATTAGGAGGATAAACAGAAGGCTTTGTTGGATCAGAAGACGGCGGCATTCCTATTGTCCATACAACCCCCATGCCTAATTTACCTGATGTCTGTATCGTTCTTATTACTGTTAATGGACTGCCTCCATATATTCTAACAGAATTAAAACCGGCTTTTTGAATTGCAGGTAAATCAATAGGAACAATTAAATTGTCATGAGTATTAAAAGAGTCATAATCAGTAGTGGTTGGCTGTACTTTCCCATTATAAAAGTGATTGGGGTTGTAGCCTAATCCAAATAAGTCCTTCCAGCTTGACGGTGATGCGGCTCTAACATTGTGTGATCCATACACATAACTTATACTCAATATTCCTAATACTGCTAATAACGGGATAATAATTTTTTTAATGGCTTGTTTAACATTATTCATCCAAATATCACTCCTTAATTATTAATTCAATAAATGGAGTCTAATATATTAAATTATTAAAACAAGCAGCTATAATCTTACAGCTGATTCGATGGATTCATAAAACAGTGGAAACAATAGGTTTATAGTCTTATTTTTTTATTTTTTTATTTTTTTTAATTTTAAAATATAATTCCTGTAACTAATCTATCAGTAATTACAGGAATTATAACATTTCTTTTTTTTTGAATAAGAAACTAATTATTATGGCCTATGAAAAAGGGAGCAGGCTTAGTAGCCGGAAGAAATATACCACTATATTGACCAGGTACTCCAGGTGCTTTAGGTTTTCCATTTGACCAGTTTATATAGTTAGGCTGCATTCCTGGGTTATCCCAGGTTCCTCCCACATGTTCTGGCTGCTGGTCAGGAGCAGTACCAGGATCTAGACCAACAGTGCTTAAAAGTTTATGCTTAGGTGATAGTGCATTGTTGCTATCATCAAAAATTTGAACAGTATCATTCTTTGTAATAAAAAGTACATTCATTCCAAAAAAAGTTTTTCCAGAACTAGTATCAATATCTTTGGAAAAAGTTTTTATAAGATTACTCCCTCCTTGTGTGTATTTTACCTTAGATGTATAAGGAATAATTGGAGCCCCTGGATTGTATGGCATAACCGTGTAGTCTTTGTAATTAATAGCAACATTAGCTAAAGTACCCCATGAAGGATAAAAATTAAAAGTATAGCCAGCAGGATCGGTTACACTTGGTTTCATCTTTCCCCAAGTATCAAAAATACCGTAATTTGCTTCAGCATTATCACTAACGATAGATTCTGTACCGTTTTTCCATGGTACATCCATTGCCATAAAATACATCACTGGAACACTATTTGTTTTACAGTATTTATAAACAGCTTGAGCATATTCTGCTGCCTGTTGAGGATTGCCAGTTGCCAGATTTAAGTTAGCAATATTTTCTACAGCGTATCCATATGACGCATACTGTTTATCATAACCACTCGTCGCCCATCCTGTTTCTCCAATTACAATTTTAAAACTTTTACCAACAGGCATATGTACTGCTGATATTGTATAGGCTTTGAAATTATTATTCAATTTCTTAATATCCCATGCAATAGAATTATTCAGTCTTACGTTATTTACTGTATCATTGACAGACCAATTAGGTCCACCAGTAGCGGAATCGAAGTGAGGTTTAATTGCCGGAATACCATATGATGATTTGGGTTTAGTATTATCTATGTCAGGTAAACCATCATTTTTAGTAGGATCACTCGGATCAGGAACCTTCTTATAGTATATATTTCCCCATTGAAATGGATACATATGACATAAAATAGGAATTTCAGTGTCAGCAATATTTTGATTCGCATCAGCTATTGCCTGTAATACATCGCTTCTGTCTCCTGTGGGACTTCCGGGTTTCACCAGCCATACTGACGTAGGCGCAGCTGTCGTTACAGGAATATTTGAAAAACCATACAGATCATGGAGAGTATCCCCTACTGCTCTTATCCAGGCGCAAAGATTGCCATTCATACCTTTATTGAATATTTTCTCATTCCACACAACTATTACTTTAACTGTATTTTGAAACTGATCTCTGAAAGACGGATTACTTTTAGCATAATCGAGTACCTGAAGAAAATCTCTGTAATTTGGAGTTGATGAATTAGGAGGGTAAGTAGAAGGCTTTGTTGGATCAGAAGACGGCGGCATTCCTATTGTCCATACAACCCCCATGCTTAATTTATCTGCTGTCTGTATCGTTCTTATTACTGTTAATGGACTGCCTCCATATATTCTAACAGAATTAAAGCCTGCTTTCTGCATTGCAGGCAGATCAATTGGTACCGCTAAACTGTCGTTATCATTGAATGCGTCATAATTATCACCAGTTGGAGATGGTACTGTTTTATTGTAAAAATGATTAGGATTATAACCTAATCCAAATAATTCTTGCCAACTTGGAGATACCCGTGCATGAAAATTAACTGCGGCATAAACATTGTTAAAAACAAAAAAGCTAAGAGTAGTTAATGATAGTATAAGTAATTTTTTCATTAAACTCGTTTTAAATCCATTAGCAAAACCACCTAAACACCTACTAAATAGTATTTTACTAATTCTCTGTTTTGAGATATTCACTTAATATTCTCCTTTATTTAGTATATTATTTATGCTTCTTTGCAGGTTGCTGATATGCCGGCAAAAAATTATTTCCATAATTATTAAATGTTGTTTTTAAGTCATCCCAAAAATGGTGATTTGCTTTTCTTTTGACTTTATTGATATTACTTCTCATGATTTAAACTCCATTTATTATTTAGTTTGTCTTTAACTTTCTTAATAAGAAAATAAATACTACTAAATTAGTAATATCTGTTGATTAGACAATTAGACTGCCTCTAACTACCAATTAGAAGCAGTCAGAAAACCTTTAAAATAATATATTTACAAGTAATTTTATTAAAGAATTAATTGCTTAATGAAGTGTTCGCTATATACTTTCAACTGTTAATAATTAAATAAATACTTTTAAAAAGCGTTGGCAGTAAATATGATAGAAAAACTAAATGAAATTAATTTAAATAAACTTCTGATTTTATACTTTATATTAAAAGAAAAAAGTGTTTCTCTTGCAGCCCAAAGATTAGATCTCACACCTCCTACAGTAAGTGCAGCACTTAAATTTCTAAGAAAATTTTTTGATGACCAACTGCTTATCAGGGTAAGTGTAGAAACTAATATTTTAACATCTAAAGGGAGGTTATTACTTCCGGAACTGGATAAATCGTTAAAAACACTTTTAAATGTTTACAATATTGCCAGAAGCAATATACATGAAAAAACAACAAGGCATATAAAAATAGGCATGACAGAACCTATAGCAATTATGTTCTCAGATGAAATAGTAGCAGAATTATCAAATATAGCGCCAAATATATCTTTACATACAGATATATTACACTACTCACTTGAAACTAAGACATATGATCATGACTTAATAATAACTACTAGATTAACAAACCAGGATAATTACCATAAAGAGTTTCTTTATAGAGGAGAATTAGTGGTAGCAGCCAGTAAAAGACATGAGATATTTACATTAGCAGATCTTACAAAAGAACAGCTTTATAAATACCCCATTCTTCATATGCAGCTTGTGGATGGCCTCGAAGATGATTACAAAATAATGGATTACCTTGGTATTTCTGCAAATATAGACGCTAATAAAGATAGCGTAAAATTTTCTTCTACCAACATTCTTATGAACCTTCAGGTACTTTCAAAAAGTAACTATATTACTTTTATAGGCAAGAATATAGCAAGAAAGTATAAGAATCATTTTGATATTGATTTTAGGGAGTCTCCATGTACACTTCCTATATTCAATATTATGCTTTTCAGCCATGAATCAGATACAGATGATCAAATAATAAACCTGCTTAAAAAAATAATTAAAAAAATATCTCTCAAGTATTTAGATTAAAAATTTTTTCCTCTCTAATTTTTCATTCGAAGCTTTAGTTCATTTCACTTTCAACTAATTTAGCAGCTTCACCATAAAGGTGATCTGAAAAAGCCCAATATTTTAGCATACCCTCTAGAAAATTATCTTTGAATGTCATTTCTGAAACAGAACAATTATGGTTATAAGCAGATTCTATTATATTTCTATCAGTATCCGGGCATAAATCTAATATTGTATTTGTAAAAATACCTCCATGCCCAACGATAATAATACTGTTGTTTTCTTTACCGTTAATTGCTTTATGCATTCCTCTTTTCAGCCTTTCAAAAAGTTGAATATAATTCTCTCCATCAGGAAAGGAGTATTTTATATATCCTAATGACCATTGTTTCAAAACATCATTATGAATATTCCAATTAGCCTGAGTAACCGGGCGCCCTTCCAGATTACCTACATTAATCTCTCTGAATTCCTCAATAACTTCAATTTTTATACTGTGCGGCTTGCTAATGATTTCAGCTGTTTCATAAGCTCGTTTAAGTGGTGACGAATAAACAAAATCAATTTTTTTACTTTTAAAATATTCAGCTGTCTGCATAGACTGAACAATACCTTTTTCTGTAAGAGAATAATCAACCTTTCTATGTGAAAATTCTTTTGTTATATTGGCTTGATTTTCTCCATGCCTTACCCAATATACAGTGTTCATAACAAGCAACTACTTTCTATTTAAATTTCGCTTCGTTGATAAAGTATTTAACAGCATTTAAAACTTCTGGTTGTTTATGTATTTCTCTATGCCCATAATAAAATTCAATATAATCATGCATAAAATCATTTTTTGCCGATTCAATCTCAACTCTTCCATCACTTTTATCTGACAAAAACAATTTACCTGTAATCAAATTGTTTTTAGTTCCTGCAATTATACCTATTTTGGTACTTGTTTTTAAATCTCTTAAATTAAAACTGTGTTCTGAATCAGTTTTTAACTCATTTAGCGATTTAAAAATTTTATTAACTAATGGAACAAACGAAATTATATCTGCCAGCTTTGATCCTCTATTTGGTGTCGCAATAAATACACAATTTCCTAAATTGCATGGAATATAACCAGTCAAATATTTCTGAATAATTAACCCTCCCATGCTATGGGCGACAAAATGAACTGTTTCATATTGCTTGATTAGTTGATCAATTTGTGCTCTAAGAGAAAAACAGCATTCATCAATTGTACCTAAATATGTCGGCAGGTTGACAGAAAAAGTACTATAGCCTGATGATTTCAGACCTGATTCCAAATAGTTCATAGTTTTTTTATTATCAAAAAAACCATGGGCAAGTACAATTAGCTGTCTGCTATTTCCAATCATAAATCAAAATTTTTAAACTCTAATTTTCAGTTAATTATCAACACTAAAAAGAAATATAAAATAATTTTTATATTTCTTTGATTGCATCACTCTCAATTTTTACTATGATTGTTCATAAGTATATATTAATAGAGGAGAAATCTATGCTAAAAAAATCTGTGTTCTTATCACTAATCACAATTCTATCTACAGTAGGCCTATATGCTGCTAATTCAACTGAAAGACTGCAGGAGGATGTTAAACTCTATCAGGGTCGTTCGATTATGGATCCATATACTCTTTACTATGACTTCAAAATTGAAAACCCAGGATTAATAAGAGTTGCATTTGACGTGATAAGCGCCAGGCCCAAACCAAAAAAAACTGGAAAAATTATTTTCATGAGGTTAGTAGCCAAGAATCAGATCAGCAAAAAAGGCGCAGGTAAACAGGCCAAGATAGATGTAAAAAGTAAAGGAGGAAAATTTGAGTATCCTGTCGATGCTTTACTGTTTGAATCTTCTAAAGGAAATTTCAGAATATTTGTAAGTAATATTTCCAGCAAGACAGCTGTAAACGGGAAACTGAGTATATTATATCCTGGGAAAGAGAGACCAACGTCAGCTAATGAGCAACCGGCAGAAAAACTTGTAAGAGATTTAGCAATTGAAAAAATTTATTTAAACAAAGAGAAAAAAGTCTGTGTATTGATAAAAAACAAAGGCAACCGTAATTTAGGAGGCAATGTCTGGAATAATAAAATTCAAAATAATGTTTCTATCTTTCTCAAGAGAAATAATAAAAATTGGGGTGGTTCTACAATCTGGAGAATTGATCCTAAAAGAAGATTAGCCAGACCAGGCGGATGGGTAATTTATAGAAGCAATTTACGTATTAATGGAAAAACAAAAGTTACTGCATATATAAAAGATACTTCTAACACTCTGAAGGAAACAAAAAGAAACAATAATATCAGATCTGTTTTACTGGAACCAAAGACTCCTTAAACAGGTGTAAACTTTTTTAGTGCTAGCCTCCCATATCAGTAAACCAATCAAATATGAGAGGCTATAGTATATTTTAAAAAAAATATCAGCGCTTCATCTTTATTATTGACATCAATTTCATATTTGATACAATAATTACATACATATTTGTATTACTTTTGTAAGTTTATATCATCAGGAGAGCGACCTCTATGAAAAACAGGACAGTAAAATTACTATTAACCGTTATTTGCCTAACTCTTGTTTCCTCTGTATATGCTGAAACTTTTACTGCTAAAGCAAAACCAATAATTGAATCAACAATCAGTTATGGATTTAATGATGCTTATCGCGGAATAATTACTTATGTTGCAAGAGAAGGCTTAATCGTTCATGGACCTAAATTTGACGTAAATGGAAACATTAAAGAACAGGGTTCACTGCTAATAGAAATGGCTACAGATTACAGAGACAGCCTGATTCTCCAAGCTAAAGCCAGTTTAAAGAATGCAAAAGAACAGTATAATTTTAATAAAATTGAATATTTAAGATACAAAAAATTAGTTCAGACAAAATCAGTAAGTGTAGAAGTATTCCAGCAGTGGGCATCAAATTATCTAAAAGCTGAACAGGATGTAATTAAAGCTGAAGGCAACCTTGATCTTCAGAAACGAGTTAGAAAAATGTGCAGATCCTATGCAGAATATGATGCATTGGTTCAGCAGGTTTATTTGCCTTACGGTTTAGCAACACCAGAACCCAATATCTTGAAACTGGCTCAGCTCAATCCTATGGGAATTTGTATAAAAATGGATAGAAAAACAGCCAGAAAAATTAATAATTCTTCTCAAATTTCAGTCTACCCTATGGATGGAGGTAAGCCAGTAGGAGTTGTAGCCTATGCTTTAATATATAACGATAATGGAGTTACACTGCGTGTACTTAATCCGCCATCTGTTCCCAAAGGACTAGAAAATATTACCAGAGTAAAATGTGCACCCGCAGTATCAAATAATAATATTATAGCCGTATCAAAAAATTCATTACAGAAAGACAGCAAGGGGTCATATGTCTGGAAAGCTTCGAGTACTAAAAGCCTGCAGGCAGGAAAAGGTATTGCAAGTACTTTTAAACTCAAAAAAATATATGTTGCAATCGGAAATGAAATGGTAAGGATTGGCGGATTTGCCTATTACAAAACAATTAAACCGATAAACAATAAAATTGAGAATGGGGATCTAATCGTTTATAGTGCACCTTCTAATTTGAATGAAAATGAAGAAGTATGTGCCTATCAGGAAAAATATTTATTTATGCCTGGAGATGATATAAAAGTGGATATAAAATTTTAACATAACTGGCTATAAATTATGCTTTCACCAGCTCAAAATATTTTTTATTTTATTTTTGCCTTTTTGATAATGGTATTTAGTATTGGAATCATAATAGTAGGCATTATTGTTATTCATGATTTACCATACAAGATAGCCAAAAGCAAAAGTCATCCCCAGCAAAATGCAATTAGATGTATGTCGATCATGGGATTGATTCTGTTCCCTCTATGGTTGCTTGCTATGATCTGGGCATATATAGACGTTAGGGCAAAGGGTATCCCCGCAGTAGAAATAGCATCTGTTGAAGCTGTTCCTAAAAACTATTCATCCAGAAAACCTGCTGTTGCCGTGAATAAACAACGAGTTCAAAGAAAAAGTAAAGTGGATAATAAAACATTAAAATCTACTGAAATTAATAATATTATAAAAACAAAAAAAAATATTCCAAAAAATAAAACTGAACAGAATAATAAAGAAAAATAATCTATATGGAAATTATATTTACAGCCGCATACGTTCTTTTAATATGGCTCATTTATTTTCGTTTTAAATTTCTAAAATTCACGCTATGTGCTGCTGTTATTTACTGTGCAATCTACGCTGCCGCAATAATGGCTGATATTATTCTTCTAGGACAAGTGACACCCTTTTCATCTGAAGCATCTGTCGACAGTGTTGTTCTTCAGCTTCAACCTCAGTGGTCAGGTTATTTAGGTAAAATTTATATTGACTCTAATACCCCCATTAAAAAAGGCTCTCCAATACTCAGCATGGATGCCAGTCAATGGACATCAAGGCTCAAAAAACATAAAGCACAGCTTCCTAAAGCTGTTAAAAGATACGAAGAAGCTCTTAGATTGACTCCTTCCGGAGCAATGGCAAAACAGGATTTGGTTTTCAGAAAATCTAACCTAGATGAACTTAAGGAACAAATCAGTCTGGCTGAATACAATCTAAGGCATACTGTTACATACGCACCAACCAATGGATATATCCCTGTTTTAAGTTTACGGCCAGGTATGTTTTTAGGTTTGCTTAATAAAAACTCAATTCCGTTTATCTGCACAGATAAAATGTGGATATTAGCCAAATTAAAACAGCAGTCAGTAAGATATGTCAGGCCGGGCGACCCTGTTGAAATAGCACTTGAAATGTACCCCGGAATTATATTAAACGGTAAAGTTGTCGACATGGTTTGGGCACAGGGAGATGTCCAGTTTTTTGCCACCAGTAAAATGCTTAAAACAAGTGAATTTAATCCCTCAAATCAATTTTTTGTAAAAATTAAAGTTAATGAAACAGAAAATTATCCAATCAAATACGGTGCCAGCGGTAAAGTTGTTATCTATACTAAAAAATCAATTGATCTCAGCGATGTAATTAGACAAATAGAGATAAGGTGCGAAAGTCTTCTTAATTTTGTCTATAATCCTTTTTAATATTTTATAATTATTTACTTCAACTTATTGTCAGAGTAAAAATTCAACCTATAATTGGATACTTTGAACATCCAAATTTAAAGGCTGGCTATGTTAATATTTAATCCTGTCATAATTTCAGTTCTGATAATGTGCATACTCTGTTTAACAGGGCTCAATGTTATCATTGCAATTTTACTATCCGCTATTCTCGGAGGAGTCATTTCCGGAATGCCTCTCGGCAAAATAATGGAAATACTTGTATCCGGAATGGGAGGAAATGCTGAAACAGCATTAAGTTATATCCTTTTGGGAACACTGGCTGCTGCGATTCACAAGACTGGTCTTGCAAGCCTTATTTCAAAAAAAATAGCTAAAGTTATTAAAGGCGAAACATTCGTATTAATTCTGCTGATTGCTTTTATAACTACATTTTCACAAAATCTAATTCCTGTACACATTGCCTTTATTCCTATACTCATACCTCCTCTTTTAGTATTAATGAATAAATTAAAAATAGACAGGCGTGCTGTCGCATGTGCTTTAACATTCGGTTTGAAAGCCCCTTATATAACTTTGCCAATAGGATTCGGCCTGATTTTTCATGGAATTATTGCCGATGAAATGACAGCAAATGGAATTGCTATCAGTAAAATGGTGCTTTGGAAAGGATTATGGTTTCCAGGCTTAGGCATGGTATTTGGCCTGCTCTTTGCTGTATTTATTTCTTATAGAAAACGAAGGGAATACCAAACAGATAAAGAAGCTGAAATTAAAAATACAGATAATGATAATTTACATTTTACATATTTACATTTAATTGCACTGCTTGCTGCAATCAGTGCTTTTGCAGTTCAGTTAACTACCGGTTCACTGCCTCTGGGGGCTGTAGTTGCTATTATGTTCATGTTTATTTTTAAAGCAATAAACTGGAAAGATATAAATGCACTCGTCGAAAGCGGTATCGGCATGATGGGGTTTATAGCATTTGTCATGCTTGTTGCTTCAGGTTACGGTAATGTCATACGAGAAACCGGTGCTGTTCCGGCACTTGTAAGCAACACAATAAATATCATTGGAAATAATAAATTAATTGCCTCATCAGTTATGATTTTAATGGGATTGGTTATAACAATGGGAATAGGAACATCATTCGGTACAATTCCTATTCTTGCAGTAATTTATGTTCCAATAGCAATGCAGCTTGGTTTTACTCCTCTCGGCACAGCTATACTAATTGGAACAGCTGCTGCTTTGGGTGATGCAGGATCACCGGCGTCTGACAGCACACTAGGTCCAACATCGGGTTTGAATGCTGACGGACAGCATAACCATATCTGGGATACCTGCGTGCCGACTTTTTTGCACTACAATATTCCACTAGTAATTTTCGGTGTATCAGGTTCAGTAATGTTTTAATTACTGTTTTTAATTTTTATTAACCTCTGATGCAGCTTTAGCCGGGCCGGGAATATCTTTTATATGTTTAGTTTTCACAACTTTAGTTACACTGATCGGAGAAGATGTTTTTTTACATTTTGAAACAGGCACAGGCGACAGCCGAACTTTATGACTTCCGACTGTTCCGATATTGTCCTGCAGAAGTAAAGATTTCTTAGCAGCTGATGTAGAAATATTTCTACTCCCAGGAGTATTCAAATCTGTATCATTTTCCAACGGTAACTGTCCTGTATTCTCAGGTAATGCAGGCGCAGATGAAATAACATTTGAACTGGAGTCAGGATTAACTGTATTCAATGTATTACTTTCATTACTTTGTCCTGGTTCAGCATGCTGATCTGCCAGTAAATAGATTCCAGACAGAATGTATAGAGAAACGGCTACCATAAATATCCTTTTCATAACAATCCCTTATTCTTAGATTAACATCTAATTAGTGATTTTATGATATTTGCTAATAATTACCTTCTTTATTTTAGAGAAAATAAATGATGAATATAATATATGATAAAATATTAGCTAAATTTCACTGATATTATGAGTTATTTACAAAAATATGAGAAAAAACCGGTGCTTCCTCTTTTCCATAATATTGATTAAAGTTATCCCAGTCATCAAGCTTCTTCAAATCTCTTAGTTCGCCTCTATTTTTAATTCTATTCAACCGTATTTCAGGACTACAGTAAACAAAGTGTACTACTACTTCTGAATTAAATCTTTTCTGTAAATCATCAAGCCAGTGAATATTTCTAATTTCTTTTGTAAACGGACCGGCTATAACAACGTCTGTCCATAAAATATTATCTTCAGCTATTTTAAAAAGAGTTTCATAAACTGTTAAACGAAAAGTTTTTTTAAAATAATCACTGTCACGATCATATTTATCTCTCCCTGATTCTGTCAATGCAATTTTTACTAAATCTTCAGAAACAGTATCAATATCAAGAAATGCAGCTTTTTTCTCAGTTGCAATTTTCTTACCGTATGTAGTTTTTCCGGAAGCCGGGCTTCCGCAAACAATTATAAGTTTATTCATTAATCATTTATTACTTTTTTCAAGTTTCAAATATGAATGCTTATTTCACCTTTCAGAAACAACGTACATTTCCCTGACATAAAAACTCTATCGCCATCGTAAGTACAGTGTATTTCACCTCCCCGTTTGGATAACTGTATTGCATGCATTTTTTCACTGTTCAATTTATTCGACCAGTAAGGAATTAGATTGCAGTGAGCAGAACCTGTAACAGGATCTTCAGGAACACCGCATCCTGGCGCAAAATATCTTGATACAAAATCTGCACTGTTACCTTTTGCTGTTATAATAACTCCGAAACAGTCAACCTGTGATAGCAGATTCATATTCGGATTCATTGAAGCAATATCTTCTTCAGTATCATAAACAAGTACATAATCTCTTGATAAATAAATTTCTCCTGGCTGTTTCCCCATAGCTTCAATAAGCAATTCAGGGGCAGTGCATTTTACAGGTGGTCTTGATGGGAAATTAATCTCTATCATATTCCCTGATTTTTCAGCAGATAAATAGCCGTCATTATATTTAAACTTTACAGAATCCATTTCAGAATTCAAATATTCTAAAATCAGACTGGAAGCAGCCAACGTTGCATGCCCGCAGAGATCCACTTCTACCTCGGGAGTAAACCATCTAAGATCGTAATAACCTTCCTGTTCTACAATAAAAGCAGTCTCAGATAAATTATTTTCCATTGCTATATTTTGCAGAATATCATCAGAGAGCCAGTTTTCAAGAGTACAGACACCTGCAGGGTTTCCTGAAAAAGGTTTTGACGTAGTAAAAGCATCTAGCTGATAATATGGTATGTTCATTTTTGCTCCAGTATATAAATATAGATTTTATTAAGATTTTAAAAATGCACTATAATCTGTCCAGATATCATCTCTGACAGACATCACTATTTCCTCACCTATCTCTTTTGTAGCAAGGGATGAGTCTGAACCTATTCTACCGTCAGAATATCTATTCCTATAATCTACTGCATCAAAAATATTACTGTATGCCGGTGCTATTTTAGGATTCAGTTCAACTTTTTTAATTAAATCAGGATATGCATAGCTAGCAACAGATATTTCAGAAGGTGTTGCATGACAACCTTCTGCCCCGTGAAAATATTTTTTACTGATTTCCAAAGCTGATTTTGTCAACCACCAATTATTCAGACAGCATTTTACAATACTTTTATCTATTTTTTTCTGAATACTGAATTGATGGTAATATTCGGCAAACGCAGTATTAATTGTTGCTATATTACCTCCATGCCCATTGATGAAATATATATGAGTAAATCCATGATGATTCAAAGAAGTAATCACGTCAATCAGCACATCTATCAAAGTCGAAGGCCTTAGGGTAATAGTTCCTGTAAATTCCAGATGATGGTGCGCTATCCCTAATTCTAATGTAGGACCGATCATAACATTATATTTCTTCTGAATTCTGTCAGCAATAATTTCAGAGCAGATAGCATCCGTTCCTATTAAACCTGAAGGGCCGTGCTGCTCTGTAGAACCGATAGGAATAATTATGCCTCTGTTTTTTTTCAGATACTCCTCTACTTCCTGCCATGTACTCTTCTGTAATTTCATTTTTTCTCCAATGCTATTTTATTTATCAGGTTTTTCTCCGACAATTATCAACCGTTGTGCTTCAGATCCATAAGGTCTGCCTTCAAGATCACCGTATAATCTAGTATTTACAAAGCCCACTTTCTCAAAAAGGTTTTTAAGTTCTTGACCGGAGTAAACTGTATGATGAAATTTAAATGATTCTGCCTTTCCATTTTTAACAATTATCCATTCATTTTCAATCCTTGTCCAATCATCAAAAATTCTGTGCTTCTGAACCATCATTGATCCATCGTCTAAAGTCTCAGATGTTGTCGGCTGTAATATTTTAGCAATTCTTTCTTTTCCCATCACATCAATTAGACATTTACCGCCAGATTTTAAGTTTGAAAAAATATTTTTTAAAACTTCAATATCCTCATTTTTATCATCAAAATAACCAAATGAAGTAAACATGCTTAAAATAAGATCATATGAATCAGGATGTTTAAAATTCCTCATATCATCTTTAATCCATCCTATAGACAAATTCTCAACTTTGGCTTTAGCAATGGCTTTTTTAAGCAGGAAACCAGTCTTATCCACACCTGTTACAAAATACCCTTTTTTAGCTAATGCAATTGAACATCTTCCGGGTCCGCAGCATAAATCCAGTATTGATGTACCTTTAAACTCGATTAGCTGCAATATATTATCAATCTGCTCTTCTGTATCCTGAAAACGCTTTTCAGGGAACATGAACGGATAGGTTTCTATCCAGAAAGAATCATTATCAAACCACTCATTCATTATTAATTTACTCCAACAAGTTAAAATTAATTAACTTCTAATTGCTTCAAACATAGCAAGTATATTTTTTGCCGGGACATCAGCTAATATATTATGAACCTGCTGAAAAATAAACCCGCCGTTCTGATTTAAAATATCAACCTGATGTCTAACATGTTTTCTTATCTCCTCAACTGTCCCCAAAGGCAGTATTTCTCTCGTATCGCAACCTCCTCCGCAAAATACCATTCTATCTCCGAAAGTATTTTTTAAGTGCCCGGCATCCATACCTGCACAGGTAATCTGTACAGGGTTTATCATATCCAGACCGGCATCAATTAGATCATCAAGCAATGGCTCAATCCCCCCGCAGCAATGCAATTGAATTTTTATGTGAGGGGCTAACTCTTTCACTCTCTTCCACATTTTCATATGGTAAGGCTTATAATAATCTCGATACATTTGCGGAGAAAGTAAAGGTCCGTTCTGACTTCCGAGGTCATCTCCAAACAGAACAATGTCAATATAAGGTCCTACAGCTTTCAACCATTTCTCTAAACGCGGCAGATAGAAATTACATAGTGCCTCAGACAGGCGGATACAATCATCAGGATAAAGCCCCATATACATAAGGTAGTTATCCATTCTATATAAAAACTGCGGTACTTCAAATAGATTTCCTCCGAAAATTCCCAGTATAGCTCTATCAGTAGATTTACGAAGCGATTCAGCACCCGCTCTTAGTTTTTTCAAACCATTTTCAGTAAATGGAATATGTCCACCGGGAGCAGCAACACTTGTCCACATTCCGTTGGCAAAAGCATTTTCTAAATCTGAAAAATCCTGTTTTGAAATATCTCTATCCAACCAGGGCCAGTGAATCTGCTCAAAATAAAGACAGCCTTCTTTCAATATTCCAAGGTCCAATCCTTCATCAGACACTAAAAACCAGTCATTGTTTCTTTTCTCGACATTAATATAACATGGTATTTTGCAGGGAGTACCGTCAGGTAGAATCCATGGTTTCCACTCTTCTTTTTCAAGCATAAAACCGCGACCTAGTTCAATCAGGTCAATTTCTAAACGATCAAGAACTTCAGGTTCAACAACAGCCAACTGCTGTACCATATCATAAACATAAATGTCTCCTGAAGTAACGCATAAAGTTTTTTTTAATTTTGCATAAGCAACAGCCGATATACCTGAAGATCTATGGCTCCCTAAATCAACAGGTACTCTATCAGGAGTTTTATGGGCCATTGCACTTAAAACACGCTCTCTTGAATTCATATATCCCCTCCTTTTTTTAAACAGTAAATATTATATTAATCTATCTTATAACTATCCTTACCCTGTTTCTAAATATAATACGATTAGTATCTGTTTCAAAAAAATAAATTACTTCTGTTCAACAAAGCTGATATAAATATCATTCCTGTCAGCAATCTAAAAGAATTCTTCTTACTCCATCAGGCGTAATATCTTGATTTTCACCAAGCAATGTATCACGTTCTAAAAACCTATGATATATTTTTACAGCTGCTTCTTCTGCATTAATTCCATAATCGGACAGTTTAGTTTTCATCCCTAAAGAATTGAAAAAAAGTTCTGTTTCATCAATGGTTTTATTAACAGCCTTATCTGAATTCATTTCGTTAATGCCAAAAATTCTATTACCGTATTGCAGTAGTTTTGTTTTCTTCAGTGATTTTCTATATTTCAACAGCCTCGGAAGAACAACAGCCACAGTTTTTGCATGATCTAAACCGTACAATGCTGTTAATTCAATACCTATCATGTGTGTAGACCAATCCTGAACAGTCCCGCACGCAATCAAACCATTTAATGCCTGAGTAGCACACCAGAAAAAATTAGCCCTTAATTCAAAATTATCAGGTTTATTTATGATGTCATGTGCTATCTCATGCAAGGTCAATAATATAGCTTCAGCCTGTCTATCCTGCAGAGGAGAATTTACATCATATGTTATATATTGCTCCAATACATGAATATAACTGTCTACTAAGCCGTTAATTACTTGTTTAACAGGTAGAGAGTAAGTTGTTTCAGGATCAATTATTGAAAACTTTGGATAAACTTTCGGGTTTACAAGCGATAATTTTTCAAAAGTTGACTGCCTTGACAATACAGAAATACAATTCATTTCCGACCCTGTTGCAGGTAATGTCATCACTGATCCTAAAGGCAGTGTCGATTTTATTTCTGCATTCTTAGATAAAATCTCCCATGGATCACCACCTTCAAAGCAGGATGCTGCTGAAATAAATTTTGTCCCATCCAGAACTGAGCCCCCTCCGACAGCAAGTAAAAAATCAATTTTATTATTTTTCACCAAGGCAACTGCTTCCATACATGTTTCATATAACGGATTTGCTTCAATACCTGAAAACTCAAATACGTTATATCCTTCAAGTGCCTGTCTTACCTGTTTATAGACACCGTTTCTTTTTATGGAACCGCCTCCATATGTAATCAATACCTTGGAATCAGCAGGAATTAGATTACGTAATTCTGAAATTGTATTCTTACCGAAAACGATTTTTACCGGATTATAATAATTGAAACTTTTCATAAATAAACTCCATTTTTGTACTTAACGGTTCTCTACTGTTGGTAATTAATTCATTGATTTCTGATTAATTACCAACCACTTTAAGTTCATTTAAGCCACAAGCTGACTGTTTATATTTTTTGATTTAATAGTTGATTCTTTTAAATCAACTGCTTTATTTACTGAGTTAACATTTGGACAAATCATATCTCTGAATTTATTAATATCTAAACTCGACCATTTGAATCCAAGTTTTTTCATTATTATTTTTGTTTTATCGGATAACATAAAAAACTCAGTGTTATTTCCCTGTATTTCACTAAGCCATCCGTAATGAACCATTAAACTATCAATATCAGATTTTAAACCTTCACTGCTGTAATTCTTCATTACATAATCCATAAATTCATCAAAACCTAATTTTATGATATTCAGATTCATCTTTTCTGAAGCCAAAATATCGGCTAAATCTTTAGTTTTTTCATTGAAAACATGCAATATTTCATTTTTTAAACTGACTTTATTAAACAGTTTACAAAATAACTTTGCTGTCTCATTTATATATGACAGATCATCAACAACTATTGTCTTCGGAACATATCCTAAGTTTTTAAAAGCTTTCATTTTCTTGAAAAAAGCATTTTCTTCGATATTTTCCTGATATTTGCCTGTTTCAGAATTGAAAACCAGATTTCCTACCCTGTAAATATTTGTAGTTAAACCTTCCTGTCGTGCCTTAACAACTAGTTTTTCTCCTGCCAATTTTGACTTAATATAAGGTTTATCTTCCAAATTTTGCCCCTGATCAATATCATACTCAGAGTAAACCGTGTATTTTCTATTATCTGAATACTTACCAAACATGCATACTGCTTCAGTTGATATAAAGTGAAAATCTTTTTTGAGTGTATTTTTTGCAAAATTCAGTAGATTTTCTGTAGTTTTCACATTCGCTTTGTAAAATATTTTATATTCACCAAAGTGTTTTACAGAAGCAGCAGTATGTACTATACAATCAACAGTTTTTGTCAGTAAGCCATAAACCAAACTATCAACTCCAAAATTGTCTTTTTGTAAATCTCCATCGTAAATTTCAATCCTACTACTGAGCTCAATTTCTTTTGAAAAATTAATACCAAAATAATATTTACACTTTTTCAAAAATCTCTGTCTTGGAGAATTATCTTTATTACCTCTTATAATTAATACAATATTAGAATTTTGAGTTTGATATAATTCTTTAAATATATGACATCCAAGAAATCCAGTACCACCTGTTAAAAGTATGTTTTTATAATCTCTTGTTTTTGACAGGTCTATTTTTTCATATTTTATATTTTTGTTCTTATATTTTTCTATTTCTGATAATATAAGTTTTGAATATTCTTCACGGTTCTTTTCTGAGTTATGGATTGAATCTTTTATTTTTTTAAATTTCAATTTTAAATTATCTTTTTGCATCTTTATGTTTTCTGCAAGCAGATGAACTGTCGGAAATTTATAAATATCATTTATTTCAGTAATGAAGTTCTTCTGGAGATTGGAAATTAAATTTATAGCTTTGATAGAATCTCCTCCTAAAGAAAAGAAGTTGTCATTTATACCTATCTTTTCTCTTTCAAGTATATTCTTCCAACTTTCAGCTATTATTAATTCTTTTTCAGTTTTTGGTGCGATGTATTCAGTGTCTAATTCAGTATATTCATTTACTTCAGGCAAAGCATTTCTATCAATTTTCCCATTAATATTACGTGGTATTTTATCCAGTTTAATAAAATAGCCGGGTATCATGTATTCAGGTAAAGTTTTGCCTAACCATTTTCTTAGTTCTTCAACTTTATAACTTTTTCCTGTATAGTAACAGCAAAGATATTTGTTTTCATCTTTTCCTCTCTTGGCAATTGCAACTACCTCCTTTATTCCTTTCATAGTCTGCAATGAATTTTCAATTGAACTTAATTCAACTCTGAATCCTCTGATTTTAATCTGGTCATCTGCTCTTCCTACCAGCTCGATTGAACTGTCTTCATGCATTATTCCAATGTCACCTGTACAATAAATTTTTCCATCTTTAATAAATGGATTATCTATAAATACTTCTTTTGTTTTTTCTGCATTATTTATATAACCTTCAGACATTCCTATGCAGCTTGTATAGATAGTTCCAGAATTCTTAATCGGAACAATATTTAAGTTATCATCAAGGATATAAATGCAGATATTATCAACTGCTTTACCTATATTAATATTTTCTTTCTTTTCAACATGTCTACTAACTGTTAAAAAACCTCCTTCCGTACTGCCCCAAATATTTGAAATTTCCAGGTCAGTAAACTTGTCATTGACTTTATTAATTAGAGTTCTTGGTAATTTATCTCCGCCTAATACCCACAATTTTAAAGTTTTTCCTTCTTTATCAGCCATGTTATCAAGAATTACCATGCACAGGGCCGGAACTGATACTAGAAAATTTACTTTATATAAAGCAATTAGATAAATTATACGATTAACATCTTTAACTTCATTTTCTGCTGGTATTATTATTTTTGAACCAACAGACAACAACGAGAAAAAGCCTTCAATGAACATCGTAAAAGAATATGGAATAAGAAGCAAACTTGTGCAGGAACTATTTAAATTGAATTCATTTTTAAAATTTATTAAACCGTTAACCACTCTTTCGTGAGTTATTATAACCCCTTTAGGATTACCTGTAGAACCTGATGTGTAAACAGTTGCGCAGTTTTTAATATTAGGGACATTAGGGTTTGAGCTGTATTCAGATAAATCAATTTTATCAATAAATATATGATCTATTTTATTAATTATTTCATTTTTAAACTTAGCATTAGTCAGAAGAAGTTTAGCCTTGCTATTGTTAAGAATAAAATCAATTCTTTTATCAGGATAATCTAAATTGAGGTTAAGAAATGCTCCTCCTGCTTTCAAAACTCCTAATATATATACTGCCATTTCTAAGCTTTTATCCATATAAATTGCAATAATGTCATCAGGTTTTACTCCCTTATTAATTAACAGTTCAGCCACCTGGTTAGCTCGTTTATTCAGCTCATCATAAGTTAATGATTTATTTTTAAAAACAACAGCAGTCTTATTCGGTGCTTTTGTGACCTGTTCTTCAAAAAGACCATGTATGGTTGAATTAACTGGAAGCTTGGATATTTCCATTCTATCAGAAAAAGATAAATTATTGATTTCAGTTATCATCGTACCCTCTCCTATTTTATTAACTTCATTTATAAAAGAAAAATGGAACAATTTCTGCAATTGACATTAAATCAAAGTATGATGCACAGTTCTTCTGAGAAAAATATAATAAATTTGTATACTTTTTTGATACTCTACTTTTATGTTTACGTATTTGAATCTTCTTTGATTTTTTCATTTTTCTCACCTCTTTGCCATCAGAGTGTCAATACTTGTTTTTAAATGTTTCATTTTTACTTATCATATTGTATACTTCTCTATTTCTCAATATTAATATAAACTACAGGCACGTATTGTTTTATTTTTAAAACCAAAAATAATATAGTTTTATAAATAACAATGTGATATAATATCTTAAAATATTAACAATGTCATTTTTTATAATTATTTGGAGTACTATTATGATTTTTAACAATAATAAATTCAAAGAATTTAGAAAATCAAAAAAATTAAAACTTAAAAACTTGGCCGAAGTTATAGGTCGTACATACGGAGCATTGAGATACTGGGAAATAGGTGCAAGAACCCCTTCAGAAAGTGATAT
>DASCNA010000150.1:0-25541 GCA_036011305.1 Victivallales bacterium | reverse complement strand
CATTAGAGAAATTTGCACAGAATACGACGTTTTACTTATTATTGATGAAGTGATGGCAGGTTTCGGAAGAACCGGCAAAAATTTTGGAATTGACCATTATGATGTAATACCTGATATTATTACCACAGCAAAAGGAATGAGCTGTGGATATACTCCTATTGGAGCTGCAATAGTCAATGATAGAATTTTCAATACAATTATGGTTGAAGGAACAGGTAATTTCATTCATGGCCATACTTATGGTGGGAATCCTTTGTCAGCAGCTATTGCCGACTGTGTATTAAAAATAACCAAACGTGAAAATTATTTTGAGAACTCAGCAGAGCAAGGTGTCTGCTTAATGGATAAATTACAGGTATTGTATGACCTTCCTATAGTTGGTGATATCCGAGGTAAAGGATTAATGATAGGAATTGAATTTGTTGAAAATCAAAAAACCAAAAAACCTTTTGAATCATCTTTAAAAATTAAAGATAAAATTACAAAATGCTGCCTTGATGAAGGACTCGTAGTTTACCCAGGTGGAGGTTCAGTGGATGGTGTACGCGGTGATCACATTTTATTAGCCCCTCCAATTAATATTACATCTGATGAAGTTGAAGAACTTTTTTGCCGCCTGAAAAAAGGTATGGAAAATTTTATCAATCAAAATAAATATTAAGCGTAAATTTAGGAAAATGGATAATGAAAAGAATATCTATTAGGAAACCTGACGAATTAAGTTCTGAACAATTACAGATTTACAATAAAATACTGGAATCCAGACCAAGCATAGCAGGTCCATTTGAAGCCTGGCTTCAGAGCCCAGAATTTGCGGATAAAGCTCAGGAAGTTGGCCAGTTCGTAAGATTTAATACTTCACTGCCTCCAAAATTAAGTGAGTTGGCAATACTCACAGTTGCCAGATATTGGAACTGTCAAAATGAATGGTCTATCCATGAACCTTTTGCCGTTAGAGCAGGACTTGACAGAAAAATAATAAATGCAATCAACAGTTCTGAAAAAGTTGAATTCAGTGATGACAGGGAAAGCATTATTCACAACTATACAAAGCATCTGCTAGAAAAACAATTTGTTGAAGACAGCGTTTATGCTGAAACTGTTGAACTTTTCAATGAAAAAACAATCGTCGAACTGACAGGACTTATCGGATATTATTCAATGGTCGCTTTAACTCTCAATGCCTTTCAGATTACAGTCCCGAAAAATGTTACACCTAAACTCAGTAATTGTCCCACATTTTAATTTTATATAAAAAGGTCACAGTTTTCACTATGACCTTTTCTTTTTTAATTTCGTACTTATCCTATTTTATTACTTCTGTTTTTAATAAAAATTCAAACCCAAATTCCTTTAATTCATCTAATACCGGTACATACAATTCAGGTAATGTAGGTGGAATTTTTAGACCTGTTGCATTTATTTTGCCATCCACAATAAGTCTTGCTGATATTGCGGTTGGAAGTCCAACAGCTCTTGACATTGCAGTTTCTCCGTAGGGAATACCTTTTACAACCATTGTAGCAGTTCTCTTTTCTTTTCGATTATTTTCAAATTCTGCAATTATCTCTATGTGTAAAATAATCATGTCCTTTTCATCATCTTTATATTTCATTTTCTTTAGCATAAGATCTAAAAGAACATCAAGATAAGTACCTTCAGTTAAAGGTACTGTTTTTTTGTCAAATAAACCAAGCCATTTAATGCGATGAATTATATCAGAATTAAAATCAATTTTTAAATAGTCAGCGACCTGTTTTTCTAGATTATCTGTAGAACTTGAATTGATAAGAGAAGCGGTGAACTCCTGATAAGTTTTATTATTTAATTCATGGGAAGTTTCATTCTTGAATAATCCAAGAGCTCCTAGATAACGCATATTATTGCAATAACCAGAATAACGGAGAAGTCCTCTGTAAAATGATGCATTACGATCTAATCCAAAAGGACTAATGTATTTTTCTACATTTTTATTTGGGTATGTTTCAAAAGTACCCAGATTATCAATTTCAACAAAACTGAAGTTTTCAAAAAGTTTATCTCCAGGGATGTAGATTTTATTCCCTTTGTCCATATAGGCGGCAGCAGTTTGTGCTGCAACAAAAACTGTTCTTGGATCCCAGCTGAATTTATATCCCATCGGGTTATTATTTGATTCAAATGCCGGAATTCCACTGCCGTATGAATTTAAACTTTGAACATGTCCACCATCTTTTTTAATTTGGTCAAGAACCAATTGAGTTCCTAAATGGTCCATACCTGGAACTTCCCCAAGCTCATTTAAAATTAAAATACCTTTTTTTTCAATTTCATCCTTCAATTCAAGTATTTCAGGAACTTCATAGGCTGCAGTAACCATGTTTTTTTTAAATTTCAAACATGATTTTGCTATAAATATATGAATCGGTTTCGGCACCATACTAATAACAATGTCTGAATTTTTTATAACATTATCAAGTTCTTCTTCATTGTTGTTATTCCATACCAATGCATTGCACCTATCTCTTCCATCTTTTATTTTTACTGCTTTTTCTAGTATTCGATCCATTAAAGTTACTTTATAGCCTGTTTTGTTTAGAAAATAATCTACTATTGGTTTAACCATCAAACCAGCTCCAATAATTGCTATATTCTTCATTTTTAACTCCCAATTTTTTAAAAATAAAATATTTGTTTACTTTAATTAATATTAATTTTTACAGATATACTTTTTAGTAGTTTACTATTTAAATATTTTTCATTTCCAGTCCATTCCATTGTTATATTAAAATGTTATTTCAAGCTTTAGCTTCTTTCAAAGGCTTAGGTATATCATTAATCAGTCTATAAAATTTCGGAACAAATATAAGCATAATTAAACCGAAAAATAATGCAGTAATACCTATTATTCCAAATGTCATAGAATAGCTTGAATTTGTTACTAATGGATTTAAACTGTCGCTGTTCCCTAAAGCAAATTTTGAAAGATAACTTGACATTATACCACCAATACCGGCCATCATAAGCCATAATCCCATCATCATTCCCTGCAGCTTTCTTGGTATTAATTTTCCAATCATAGAATAACCAATAGGAGCAATACATAAATCACCAACTCCTTGAAATACATAACACCAAATTACCCAGTTAAATGAAGTCAAACCATTTACATTAGCAAATTTTATTGCCACAGGTAAAATCACATAAGCTAATCCTATTAATATTAAAGACATAGAAATTAAAAACGGCAAAGGTATCTTTATTCCTTTTTTCCTCATTGATTTCAAAAACCAAGCAAGCGTCGGTCCTCCAAGAGTAATTATTATAGCGTTAATATTTCCCGCCCATTGAGGAGCAATATTTATCCCGAACATCTTAAGATCTGTATTATGTGCAATAAAAAGAGTTAAACCCATTGGGGCCAGTAAATATAGTGTATAGAATACAAATGCAGCAATAAGGAATAATAAAAAAACAAACATCCTCCTTTTATCTCTAGCTGCTTTTTGTCTACTAACAATAAAAATGGTTATAATAATAAGTGAAGCAGCACAAAATATGAGTATAAGATTGCTTAATTGTGAATAATGCAGCAGGAAAATCAATGCAATAATTATTATTATTAAAATACCATAAGTTTTTAACATTGTCTTTTTCTTTTTACTTCTTGATAATGCCACAAAAATAGTCCCTTTGTCATACAGATATCTCCAGTAGATCAAAATAAAAAGAACAGCGATAGAACTTGTAATTCCACCAATAAAAAACAAAATGCCATAACTGTGAGTAAATTGAAAATATCCAGATACGGTATATCCAAACAAAAAGCCCATCATCATTCCACTGTAATTATAGAGAAAAGCTCTTTCTCTTCTTGGATCATCCGGATCATCAAAAAGCTGAGTCACCATGGAATTCAGGCAAGTTGTATTCAAACCGCTTCCGGCAAGAAAAAATGAAAGTCCGATCATCATTGTGGTATATGTCGTTCCGGCTATAATAAAGCAGGCAATTGCATGAAACGATATACCAATAACACACAGCCATCGATTAGAAATATATCGCCCCCCCATATATCCACCTAAAAAATGAAGCCCATAATTGAAAGCTACATAACTCCCCATTAAGGCCGTCATCAGAATTGGTGACAATTTAAGCGTTTCTGTCCCATACAAAACGAGTGTAGAATAAATTATACAATAACTCAAATTTGAAAATATTTGAGTAAAATAAAGTGCTCGAGCACCTTTTTTTATACATAGATTAGACTCATCATAACCATACATTTTAATCTCCCCTAACTTTTAATAAAATATTGACTTATTCTATAAAGTAACCACCACAGAAAAATATAAAAGTTACATTTATAACCTTTGTGACTTTTACACTGCCTATTGATCAAATTTCCCAGTTATAGACATACTGTCTACATTAACAGAGTTCAACGCACATACTTATTCCCATACCGCCCCCTATACAAAGTGTAGCTAGTCCTTTTTTGGCTTTTCTCTTTTTCATCTCATGCAAAAGTGTTACCAATATTCTTGTGCCGCTGGCACCTATAGGATGACCTAATGCAATAGCTCCGCCGTTTACATTTGTAATATCAGGATTTAAATTCAATTCTTTTATAACTGATAGAGCCTGTGCTGCAAATGCTTCATTAGCTTCAATAAGGCCAACTTCATCAAGTTTCCAGCCGGTTTTTTCAAGTGCTTTTCTTGTTGCTTCAACCGGACCTATACCCATTATTTTAGGATCAGTTCCGCAATATGCATATGAAACAATTTTAGCTATTGGTTTCAGGTTATATTTTTTTACTGCCTTCTCAGAAGCTATAAGCACTGCAGCAGCTCCATCATTTATACCGGAAGAATTACCTGCAGTCACACTCCCGCCTTCCTTCTTAAATGCTGGTCTTAATTTTGACAGAATAGCTGCAGAAGTCCGTGGCTTTGGATATTCATCTTCACAAAATAAGATAGAATCTTTTTTGCGGTGTGCGATCTCTATCGGTATTATTTCATCTTTAAATTTGCCATTTTCAATAGCTTCACCGGCTTTCCTCTGTGAATTTGCAGCAAATTCATCCTGTTCTTCACGCGTCAAGCCATATTTTACCACCAGATTTTCTGCTGTTACCCCCATATGATGGCCATTAAATATTTCCCAAAGTCCATCGTGGACCATAGAATCAACTACAGTTCCGTTGCCCATTCTCAATCCTTCTCTTACTTTAGGTAAAAGATAGGCAGCATTGGACATACTTTCCGTACCACCAGCTATAATAAGTTCGGCATCCCCAGCTTTTACTGCCTGTACTGCAAGAGAAACAGCTCTTAATCCCGATCCGCAAACCATATTAATAGTCATCGCTGTTTTTTCTACAGGTATCCCTGCCCCAACAGCAATCTGTCTGGCTATATTCTGCCCCTGTCCTGCAGTCAGAACAGATCCCATTAGCAGTTCATCAACATTTTCACCGTCAATAGAATTTTTTTCAATAATAGCTGAAACAACTGCTTTACCCAAATCTACTGAACTCAGCTTTGAAAGAGTACCATTAAAACTACCGATAGCTGTCCTCACAGCATCAACAATATAAACTTCCATTATATACACTCCACTACTTTAATTATGAATTTAAAATTACAATTAATAGAACTATCTTTCGCTAATTTTTTTGGCGATGAATGAAGCAACATCATCAGGATATGTACCTCGTCCAAACCCGGCATCAAATCCCAGTTCTAGCGCAAGCCTGTTGGTAACTCTGGGACCTCCGACAACTACAACGACTTTATCTCTGATACCTTCCGCTTCCAGAAGTTCTATCAGATTCGTCATATTATGGATATGAACTTCTTTCTGTGTCACTATCTGTGATATTAAAATAGCATCTGCATTATTATTTTTTGCATAATCAACCAACTCTTCATTTTCAACCTGGGCTCCAAGGTTATGAGCTTCAATCATAAAATATCTTTCAAGCCCGTAATGGTGATCATACCCCTTCATATTCATAATTGCATCTATGCCTACTGTATGAGCATCCGACCCTGTACATGCACCAACAATTACAAGTTTTCTTTTAATATTCTCTTTTATATAATCATTAACCTCATAGAAATCCATTCCCTTCTCAACTTCATCAACTACAACTTTGTCAAAATCAATTGATACTGATGAACTGCAATAAGCAACAAAAAATGTAAATCCATTGCTTAGTTTCTGCGTAAGAGCTATTTCACATTCTTCAAATCCAAGTTTCTTCACGTAAACAGTAGCTGCTTCTGCTGCTTTTGCTGAAGTGTCAACCGGCAGAGTAAATGAAACCTGAACTTTACCGTCATTTAAAGTATCTCCATAAGGTTTAATCATCATTGTCCTATCCTCCCTAGAGTTAATTCGCAATTATATTAAGTTCTTTTTCCAAAAATGATTCCATTGGATTCCAATAATCCTGTTCTTTCTCTTTAACCCCTTCAAGTCCTTTACCCCCGTTCTTCGGGCGGCTGATTTCAGCAAACATCTTTTTCTCCACCGCATCAAATAACCCTATTTCATTAATCTGCTTTAGAAAAGCTGTAGCTTCCTTAAGAACAGATTTAGCTCTGATTTGAATTATTCCATTTTTTTTATATTTAATTTCTTCAGAAAAATCAGCAATATTATTAAGTACATATTTTGCATTTTCCACAGCCAAATACCTATCCTGCATAAAAGGAGTATGAATCGCTTCTGTCAGCATTCCAAGAAGAAGTATTCCCTGATTTGATGCTCGTGCAACAAAATTAAACATGGTATTAATCGCATAACTTTTAAAAATATCACCTGTCATATATTTTGTAGGCGGCATGTATTTTAGAGGACATTTTGGGAATATTTCCCTTGCCATTTCCGCTTGGCTTAGTTCATATAGAAATCCATTTTTAATATTAGGATCCATTTCAAAAGCATGTCCTAATCCCATTTGGTATGGTTTCATACCTGATTTAAAGGCAAATTGTTCATTTATGAGTTGTGAAGCTGTTACTGTATAAGCTTTTTCAACTGCATCGGATGTAGTAAGATAATTATCTTCGCCAGTATTTATAACAATATCTGCATATGAATTTATCATTCTTGAGAAATGCTGATCCACAAATGTTCTGTACATATTAATATCGCGGAAGAGAATACCGTACATAGAGTCGTTCAACATCATATCAAGTCTTTCAACTGCACCCATTGCCGCAATTTCAGGCATACAGAGACCAGAGCAGTAATTCACTAATCTTATATACTTGCCGATTTCTTCTCCAACCTCATCCAACGCACTGCGCATAATTTTGAAATTTTCCTGAGTAGCATAAGTTCCGCCAAATCCTTCGGTAGTCGCCACATAGGGCACATAATCAAGCAGACTCTGCCCGGTGGTTCGGATAACCGCGATAATATCTGCTCCCTGTCTTGATGCCGCCTGAGCCTGTTTTACGTCTTCGTAAATATTTCCTGTCGCCACAATCAAATATAGCAACGGAGAATATTCTTTTTCTTTGTATTGCTTAATTTTATTTTTTCTGTAATTTACATTATTAGAAACTCTGACTTTAAATTTCTCAACAAGCTCAGAAGCACTCTCCTCAATATAGTTAAAATCAACCAGATCAATTTTTGATATGTCAAGTCCTTTTGCAATTTCATCATTAAGTTCTTGAATTGACAAACCTTTTTTTAAAAGTGCATTAATATAATATCTTGCTGTCCCATGCCCCAGATTGTCTTTTAACTGATTTGTCAAAATATTTGGAATTGGTACTCCGTCAGAGTTTACGCCATCTGCTCCAAACATTCTAAGTGTAGCTCTTTCCAAACTATCAGTTGTATGTTTTGCAATATATGACTGAACAGGCTTAACAATCTGTGCCGCTAGCTCTCTGGCTTCAGATATTTTTTTTTCTGAAAGGCCAAGTTTAGATTTTATCATTTTAATAGATCTCACATTTTTCTATAATATTATGATTATATTTTTTTATTTTTAAGAAATTTTTCAGCCTGATTTATTATACTATTATCAAGTCCTAAGATTTCAGCTATTTTCAGAGCATCATAACTGCTGTACCTTTTTATATCATGCTCAATTTCATATCGCATAAACCTGTTTATAAGTTTGATTCTATCTATAAAATCATATCCGTTTTGTGTTCTGTAGTATTTCTCATATTTTTTATAATCCAATCCTTTCATCCTGAAGAAAGACATATGTTGAAATTGAGGCAAATTCATAAAATGCGTTGAAAAGAAAGCATATGCTTTACGCTGCAAACTGAAGTTATGTAAAATTGCTGAAATCAATGCTTCAGCTTCATGTGAATTTGTTGTCCCTGCAAATTCGTCAATAAGATACAGTGCTTTTTCTTTTATATTGCAAGAAGATTTAATAAATGAATATATTTCCATTCCATAGCTGCTTAAACCTGAGGAATGTTTATGCTGCTGATCTCCAATATACTGAAGATTATCAAAGATAGTGGTTTTGAATTCATCAGCCGGAACATAAAATCCCATTTGAGTCAGGAGCTGCAAAAAAGCTATAGTTTTTAATACTACAGTTTTACCTCCCATATTTGAACCGCTTATAACAATAATCCTGTTATTAAAAGATACATTCAATGGATAATATTTTATTTTAAGTTCAGAACAGTAATCTTTTACAGGAATACAATTTCCGTTCTTAATTTCTATATTTTCTCCATATTTTAGCAATACTGCCTGCTTCATTCCATATTTTTTTGCAAGAACTGCTTTTGCAAGTATCACGTCAAACTTATGAATAGCTGTAATATATTCTTTAAGAATTTTCTTTTCTTTAATTATTTCTACACTAAGTTTTAATATTACATCGGTTTCAGCTTTTTTTTCTTCATTCACAAGCTCAACCTTTTGATTATGAAGAGTGAAATATTCATTTTGGTATACTGGCTTAATAACAACACTGTTACTATCATAAGATTCTTTAAATATGTATTTGTCATTAAAATTAAGCGTTCTCGACTCATTGATGACAATGAAGTTCTGGAATCTGAAATCGATACCGTATTTTGACCTTATCTCTTCTATGCGCTCTTTTTTCAGATCATTTAGTTTAGTGTCAAAATATTTAATTTTATCTCTGATTTCTGCCAGATTGCTGGAATATTTTTCACTTAGATAAAAAGTCTCGCTATTGTTATTAATATTTAATAGTTCAAGAAGTTTGAATGATTTAAAATTAAATAAAAATAAATTAACAGTATTCTCAGGTAATTTTTCAGAAATAGTCTTGAAGTTTACTAAAAATTTTTTAATTTGAAAAATTTCTGCCGTAGTAAAGCTGGAACTACTAAGAAAGTTTAAGTTTGGAATTCTTTTCAGATGGTACTCTAATGAAGCTATATCAGAAGAGTCTGTTGATAATAACGGAATAGTTTTTCTTATCAAATTGAATTCATTTCTGAGATAATCTCTGGAGAAATACAGTTTTTTCTCAGCCTTATCATTTTTCCCGTATGGAGTCAAAGGATTGTAGTTTTTATAAAAAAAATCAAATTCTGCAAAATTAAATATACTCATAAGGATTAAACACTATTTCCTCTTTTATATTGTTATCCGACAGTATTTTAGTAAATTCTTCTTTATCCGTATCATAAAGATTCACTGAAATACAGCATAAATGATACTTCTCTTCATAGTAAATTTTTCTGTTTTTAAGTAAATCTGAAAGTTCATTCCATGTTAAAAAGATTTTAGTAAAATCGTTTATTAAAATATGTTTAACTCTTTCCGGTATTTTTGATGCTTTTATATTAGTCAGAGCTCCTTCGCATAAATAATAATCTTTCTCATCCAAGTTATTGCAGGATAGAAGAGGAAAATTTTTTATGACAGAAAGCATCTTTATCTGATTTACAGATTTCATTATATTTTTTGCTGAAACTTTCATTATATATATAAATTCTGAGTCTGAAGCTGAGGCTATTTGCGTAATTCTATTTACAGCTCCGTCTATTAAAACGGTATTAATCTTAGTTACTTCTTTGAGATAGTTAAGAATATAATTAAGCTGCATATTGTTTTCAGGCCCAATAAGCTCAACGGAGCCTGCCCTTAGTGTTTTCAACAGAAGAAGTTTTCCAAGCTCTGTTGAAAATGGGAATACTTCTGCAACTTCAAAATTGGCATCTGAAGCTGTAGCCGCAGAGTCACAGGTTACAATATAATCATTCACTTCAGCAATAATTCCAGGCTTTGGGGTACCGAATATCAAATCTTCTTTTTCGCCGTCAATACCTACAGTAAGATAAGCTATTCTGTCCCCATTATCTCTCAATTGAGGCAGAAGGTAATTTAGAAATGTAGTTTTACCAACATTTTTCCCATTTCCCGTTACGAATGTAATTTTATTGACTAATTTGCTTACGAGATATTGATTAAACATACTATATCAAGACTCCAGATATACTTATCAAGCAATGTCTACTTGAATAACCGTAACCTTTTGTTATCCAATCATATATTTATACTTAAATCATTGTTTTCAGATTTATAATTTTTTTGTTTTCAATATCAAAAGATATTTTACCATGATCATACGAATCTACACAATATCCTTTTATGAATTCATCAAGTGTCAGTTTCTGAGATTCATAAACAGGAAACAAGGCATTTTCCAGTGCAGCCTGTGCACCGTGCGGCATGCCGTCTGACCCGAATATCAGATCTTTTCCAGGAGCAAAACTGCATTCATCAATCAGCATTCTGAACGGGTTGTTCCTTTTCAGGTACTCTTCTGTTAAGATGTGTTTAAACAGCAGAGATTCTCCTGAAAAATTAATCTGCATGGAGAGTACTATTCCAAGTCTTTTACATCTTTTTGCAACATCTAAAGAAATATATTGAGCATGTTCAATCCTCAGACATGGCAATTTTATATTTTCTCTTTCCACTATATCAACCAACTGCTCTATAACTAATTCTCCAATTGCATGAACAGCTACTGGCTTGCTTTCTTTTGCTGCAAATTTTAAATCTTTAGTCAGGGTATCATCTGAATAGAGTTTCAACCCACCGTTACTTTTGGTATTGATGTAGCCGTTCAATGCTGCAGTTTCAGGTCCAATTGCTCCGTCTAGAAAAATTTTAAATCCTTCAACATTACTTCTGTATTCATCTGAAAGTTTATCATAAGATTTAATATCTACCCAGTATTTAATTCTCTTGGAGAAGCCTGTATTCTCATACATTTTAACAAAATCTATATTGGGGAGCAGAAGGTCTTCCATACTGTAAATCTGATTTTCTTTCAGCATAAACTTAAAAAACTCAACAACATCTTTTTCTTCAATTGTTTTAATCTGAGGAATAAACTTTGTTATTGTACAGAGATTATGTTCAATCCAATCCAGATTTTCAATATTAGATACTATTTCAGGAAACTTATCTTTCAGCATCTTTTTGGCTTTTCTGTTCAGTATATAATTATGCAGTGAACCGTCACAGATCAGCGTAGGATTAAGTTTTTCAATTTCTTCTCTTCCTGTATTTCCAAATCTCCAACCTAATACTACATTTATTTCATCGTTAAGCTCTTTTATCTTTTTAATTGCAATGTCAATATCATCTATATTTCTCACATCCAGACAGTTTCTCAATACCATGTAAAAAGATGTATGATTATGATGATCATTTAATAACGGAATTTCATGATGTTCTGACATTATAAATATCCTTAATTTTTAATTTTATAACTTCCTTCAGCACGGTATCCATTACCAGTTGTGATGTTCCTAATACCAAAAATTCTTTTCCGTAATCCAAATTAAATCAGGTTTAAGTATTCACGTATTCAGCATTGTCGTTATTACTTAAATTTCTTTTTATTCGTCGCAATCCTTCCGGCTGTATGACATTTATTGTTCCCTCCAGGAGCGCCGCGATTCCTCCCACCGGTTTCTGAATATCTGATTTTTCTTTACAGAGTTTACATCTCCCGCAGTCTGTATCAGTATCATCAGGGATTGTATAAGATGCTATAACTCCCTCGTAATTTCTTACAATCAGTTTACGTTCACCCCAGGATAAAATATAATTAGGCATCAGAGGTACCTTGCCTCCACCGCCCTGTACATCAACTACATAAGTAGGTACTGCCATTCCTGAAGTATGTCCACGAAGATTTTCCATAATTTTAATTCCAGTTCTGACAGAAGTCCTGAAATGGGAAATGCCTTTTGTAAGATCGCATTGATATATATAATAAGGTCTCACTCTGATCTGAAGGAGTTTATGCATAAGCTCCTTCATAATATGTGAGCAGTCATTAACATCCTTTAAAAGAACTGTCTGGTTAGAAAGAGATATTCCTGCATCTGCCAGTTTACAGCAGGCGTTTCTGCTGCAGTCTGTTATCTCATCAGGAGTATTAAACTGAGTATTAATATAAACTGGTTGATATTTCTTAATTATATTTATCAGCTCATCAGTAATCCGCTGAGGAAGTACAACCGGAGTTCTTGTACCTATTCTAATTATTTCTACAGTTTCAACTTTGCTTAAAGTTTTAAGAATAAATTCGATTGTGCTGTCAGAGAGCACAAGCGGATCTCCACCGGAGATAATTACATCCCTAATTTCTCTATGCTTCTTAATATACTCTACTGCGTTAAGAAAATTACCTTTATTGAAACCGCTTTCATCACAGCCAACAGATCTTCTTCTGGTGCAATGTCTACAATACATGGAGCACTTTTTTGTAACGAGAAGCAGTACTCTGTCTGGGTAACGATGAGTTACACCAGGAAGAGGAGAATCAATGTCCTCATGCAGAGGATCATTTAAGTCTGACGGATGTGAATGAAGCTCTTTTATTGACGGAACAGCCTGAAGCCTGATCGGACAGCGGTCATAACAATTTTGCATCAGAGATGCGTAGTACGGAGTAATAGCCATTTTGAATTTTTTTAAACATTCAGATAGATGTTTTTTTTCATAATCAGAAAGCATAATAACTTTCTCCAAATGACTAATGTCTCTTATTTCATTTTTAAGCTGCCATTTCCAACTGTTCCAATCTTCTTCCTTAACATTTCTGTAAAGAGGTATTGATTTGTAATCAACTTTTTTAAACTTCATAGCCATTATTAAACATCCCTCATTATTCAGCTTTCTTGTTAACAATATCAATCATTAAATAGTATTTTTCCTACTATTCAAGAATTTATATTATTTTGGACATTTAAAAATCAAATATACAGTTCTTCATACAGCTTTCTAATGCACTGACTTTCACGAATTATATTTAAAGCAGTATCAGCATGATTATGTGCAAATCCGTTCCCAATGATCATGTCAATATCTTTTCCCACGCCTTCAGCGCCGAGTGCAGCTTTAGTAAATGAAGTAGCCATACTGAAAAAATATACTTTCCCTCTGTCCCTAGTCATAAGAATTGAGCCCATTTCAGTATTTTGAATATTTACATTATTAATTACTACATCACATAGTCTGCCATCTGTAATTTTAATTATTTTTTCATAACACGCTGCAGCATTTGTTGCATCCAGCTTTACAACTTCGTCACATAATCCTAGTTCATTAAGTAATTTTACATTATTATCTGAATGTCCAATACCAATTATTCTACCTTTATCACCAACAATTTTTTTAGCAACATAAGCACAAAGAATTCCTGATTTCCCAGCAGCACCTACAATCGCAACAGTATCTACTTTTTTAACAAGTCTTTCTGTTTGAGCAGGAGCCCCAGCTACATCCAGTACAGCCATAGCTAATGAAGGTGCCATATCATCTGGCAGTTTTACATAGATGCCAGATTCAAAAAGAATGGCCTGTCCTCTTACTACAACTTGATCTATATCTTTTTTTACTTCGATTATCTCATCAATTCTGAGAGGGGTCAAAGATAACGAAACGAGACTGGAAATTTTATCTCCTTCTTTAACTTTAACTATGTCTTTGATCTTGTCCCCTATCTTATCAATGTTACCTATAAATATACCGCCTGAACCTGTAACTGGATTTTTAAGTTTTCCCCTTCTGACGACAATGTCCAAAATTATATCTTTAATCTTTTCTACATCTCCGCTAGCCTGTTCTTTTATCTGAGTAAAACTTGCCGAATCAACATTTAAAAATTCAACATTAACACGAATTTCATTATCAAATATTTCCATGTCATTAGAAATTTTCTGTGCAGGCTGCGGTAAAACTCCGACCGGATCGATTACTCTGTGTGTACCATACGGGTTGCCTTTTTTCATTTTTATCTCCCAGTTTAATTCCGATTTATAAACTATTATCAACTGTCTCGAAAGTTCCAATTATGAATTTTTCAGTTCCAACATTTTTCTTACATCATTTGGTCTAGCAATCGAATATCCTGCATCTATAGCAATATTCGCAGCTCTTTCTACTAATTGAGCATTACTTTCAGCCAGCACACCTTTGTCAAAATAGATATTATCCTCCAATCCAACCCGCATGAAACCGTTTAGCGCCAAAGCTCCATAATGAGCTTCCAAAGCGGCTTTTCCTCCAATTCCAATCACAGTCCAATAACAGTTTTCAGGTATTCTTCTGACAAGAAAATCCAACGTTTCAATATCGTATTTTGCTGCACCTGGAACATTTAATACGAAACTATAATGATAGGGGGGATCAACCACATAGGTGTTAACCTAAGAAGGTAACAGGTTAATAATAAGCTATATACTATAATGATAATTTTTGCTAAGAATTTGTAGTTTGCTTTCTTTTAAATCCCTGATTTATTAATTGTCATAACAAAAAAATAATAAAGGAATGATTTAATGAATGTTAAAAAAAACACCAGCTTCCTGCCAATCTTTTTAATGAATTAATTACTAGAGAAGAGGTGTTAACTATTGCTAAAACGACAAAATTTTTACAACGCAACGGAGGCAAAATAGACTGTTATGATTTATTATTGACCTTAGTTTTTAGGACAGCTTCCTCATTGCCAATCGGTTTAGGGTTATTAACTACTTTTTTAAACTGTCTTGTTAGCAGAACTGCTTTGCATAAAAAATTTAACGAACGATCAGTTTTATTTTTTAAAAAATGTTTATTCCTGATAATGAGCAAACGCTTAACGGAGAATATGGCTCCAGATATTTCAGTGTTTAATAAATTTACCGAAGTAATGATTATTGATAGTAGTCGTTGGGATATACCAGCTCACATGAGTTGGTTATTTGCTGGCTATGGCGGTTCAGCATCCAAGGCCAATTGTAAAATACAACTATGTTATGATTATAAAACAGGAGAAGCAAAAATTATACAAGCTACGAGAGGTACTATAGCAGATCAGAAATATGGAAGAGCTTTGCCAATCATAGCATCTAAAGGTATGCTTTTTATATTTGATCTTGGGTATTGGGTTTTTGATATACTAAAGGATATCAGAGATAAGAAAGCATTTTTCTTGAGTAGATATAGAACCCAGGTAGAATTATGGATTTTTGATAAAAATGATAAACCTGTACGTTTAAATTTTATTGAATGGTTAAATAGCCAACAAAAGAATGCTGTTGAATTACAGGCATATATACAAAAGTACAACGAATATTTACCTGTAAGAGTTATAGCATGGAAGATGCCAGAAGAAATAGCAAATCGTAGAAGAATGGACTTAAAATATAAAGCTCAAAAGAAAGGAAGAACTCCTAAAAGTCACTCTCTTGCTTTCTGCTCCTGGTCTGTATTTGCAACAAATGCAGATGATTCATTGATATCAGGAGAGATGATTAGAACATGTTATAGAATTAGGTGGAACATAGAATTGATATTTAAAGCCTGGAAAAGTGTTTTGAATATTCATAAAACAAATGTCAAAACAAACACTAATAGATTCAGATGTGAATTGTATGCAAAATTGATTCTTACTGTTATAATACACAGGTTATATAAATATATTCATTTACTTATGTGGAAGGCTGAAAAAAGAGAATTGAGTATAGACAAATTTTGGAAATATATGGATTCAAATAAACAAAAACTGCATGAAATGTATAAACATGGAATCAGTAATTTTATCAACTATATTAATCAAACTCTTACTCATATAATCATGTCATGCGAAAAGAATCACCAAAAAAGCAGATATACATCCTTGCAAATGATTGATAATATGTTGGGAGACTTGCTTCCAATAAAGGTTAAAGTTTATGTTTATAATGAAGAGATTATGACTTTAGGTTAACACCTATGGGATCAACCAACCCTTTTTTTACCAGCATATTTGCAGAATAAACATGTGATAAATCAAAACATTCAAGTGTCGGTTTTACATTGTTCTTTTTCATTTCTTTAGCAAATTTCTGAATAACCGGAAGTGTGTTTATTATGTATTCGTCTCCGAAATTGACAGTTCCGCAGTCCAGAGAAGCCATCTCAGGCTTTAAAGATACAACTTCAAGCCTTTCTTCAGGAGACATCCCCACACCGCCGCCGGTGGTGACTTCTATAACGATATCACACTTTTCTCTAATTAATCTTATTGCCTCTTTGAATATCTTAATATCCATTGTTGCATTACCATCTTTATCTCTAACATGAAGATGACATATAGAAGCCCCTTTTAAATAGGATTCATATGCGCTTTCTGCTATTTCCTGAGGAGTTACAGGAAGGTTTGAATTATCTTTCTTTGAAGTTTCTGCTCCGCAAACTGCAACTGTAATAACCATCTTTTTCATAGTATATTCCTGCATTATTCTATTTTTAACTGGATAAAAAATTATATTTTAATGACGCTTAAATTTTTAGATACTATAAGATCTGCATCAGTAGCATTTTTAACATCTTCAATCGTAGTATCCGGTGCAATTTCTGTCATTACCAATCCCCTGTCTGTAATTTTAAAAACAGCCATTTCTGTAATAATATCAGTAACTTTTCCTGCCGCAGTTAAAGGAAGATTACATTCTCTTTTTATCTTAGGTGCACCTTTTTGAGTATGAATCATAGCTACAATAACTCTTTTTGCTCCAGAGATCAAATCCATTGCTCCACCCATGCCTGGGACCATTTTTCCTGGAATTTTCCAATTGGCGATATCACCATTCTGACTTACCTCCAATGCTCCCAGAACTGTAACATCTACATGCCCTCCACGTATAATTCCAAATGAGGTAGCTGAATCAAAAAACATTGCACCTGGACGTATAGTAACAGGCTGGCCTCCGGCATTAGTCAATTCATAATCCTCTTCACCTGGCTCTGCTTTTTTACCAAGCCCCATAATTCCATTTTCGGATTGAAATGTTACATCCTGATTTTTATCAACATAGTCAGCAATCATTGTCGGCAGACCAATGCCAAGATTTACTACATTTCCGTCGAGAAGTTCTTTTGCAGCTCTCCTGGCAATAAATTCTTTAGGATTCATATTATCTAATTCTCCCGTCAACAATATAATCAATAAATATATGAGAAGTTACAACACTATCAGGATCAATCTCACCTACTTCAACTATCCGATCGGCTTCAACAATTACTGTTTTGCACGCCATTGCCATTAAAGGATTAAAGTTTCTTCCTGTTTTACTATAAAAAATATTACCTTTTTTATCTACTACAGCTCCTTTGAGGAGTGCAACATCACCTTTTAACGGCTTTTCCAATAAATATTCCTTGCCATCAATTACCAGTTTTTCTTTTCCTTCTTCAACTTCAGTTTTTAAGCCTGTCTGAGTTAAAATACCGCCAAGTCCGCAACCGGCTGCACGAATCTGTTCAGCCATTGTTCCTTGAGGAATTAAACTCACCTTGGTTTCTCCTGAATTCATCTGACGTCCAGTTTCTTTATTTGTACCTATGTGCGAAGTAATCATGTGTGCAATATGTTTATTTACAATAAGTTTGCCAATTCCTGCCTTATTATGCTCAGTATCCTCTGCAAAACCGGTATCATTACTGATAACTGTTAAATTTTTTACATTTTTTTTGTGAATTTTATCAATAAGTAGATGAGGTGCTCCGCAAGACATAAAACCACCTATCATTACAGTATCACCGTCCTTGACCAAATCAGCAGCTTTTTCAGCTGAAATAATTTTATTCATTATCCTACTCCTAAAAATCAGTCACTATAATTATTTTTCAAGTACTCCAGAGCTTCACCGACAGCATTAATAGTATAATCCAAATCTTCAGTTGTATGCCTGTAGCAGATATATCCATGATGATAAGGCTGCAGAAATACTTTTCTTCTGATAAGCTGTGTATAGAAATCTTTTCTCTTAGCTTTATATGAACCGGAACTGTTTTTATCAAAAGTGATAAACATCATTGGCGGGATGCCGTTTAGGTTTGCACCTATATCATATTTATCCAGCTGTTCCTGAATACCTTTCATCATATACCTGCCCTTATCCCAGATCTTATCAAGAATTTTATCCCTCTGCAGTATTTCTATAGTTTTTAAAGCCGCTATATAACTAAGACTATTAGGAAAAAACGTTGAGGAAATAAATACATTCTTTTCGCCTTCTTTCATTATCTCACGCTTACCTGTTACAGCACCGATAGGATATCCATTGGCCATAGCTTTACCAAAAACTGACAGATCAGGAGTAACACCATAGTATTTCTGAGCTCCCCCCAATGACACTCTGAATCCGGTTCTTATTTCATCAAAAATTAAAACTGCTCCATGTTTATGAGTAAGTTTTTTTACACCTTCCAAAAACCCTGGTTTAGGCTCCTCCATTTTTGCAGCAAGAGGATGTCCAAATGGAGTAATAATAACAGCAGCTGTTTTGTCTCCGTGCTCTTCAAGAAGTTTTTCCAAAGATTCCAGGTTGTTATATTTAAATTCGTGTACATCTTCATATAATTTTTCAGGAATTCCGCCTTTTACTTCCACACACCAGTCATGCCATCCATGATATCCGCACCTCATGATTTTCAGTCTATTAGTGTATGATCTGGCAATTCTTGTTGCGCATGTTGTGGCATCAGAACCGGTTGTTACAAACAGGCTCATCTCGGCACATGGAACAAGCTCTTTCAGCTTTTCTGCCAGTACGTTTTGATAAGTCTGTGTGAGCGAGAAACAGAAACCTTTTTTCTGTATTTGCTTTATTACAGCATTGTCCACTTCTTCTTCTCTATAACCAAGAATAATAGGCCCATACGCACAAAGGTAATCAATATATTCATTTCCATCAATATCTATTACCTTGCCACCTTTCCCACTATCGAAGAAAATAGGGAATTCAACTTCAACAAAATTATAAGGTCTTCTAATGCCTAATACTGCTCCGGGTATAAGCTTTTTAGCCCTGTCATATTCCTTAAAGGATTTTTCTAAACATAGAGAACCATTCATTTAACACCCCCCATTGCTAAAATATAAAAATTAAATAGTCTTTAAAATACTAAAAATCACATTACTCTAAACACATATTATATATAAATCTATATTCAGTACAATTATACAGTGATAATCAAATGGACAAAGATCAAATCTAATTGGATTTCTTTTCAACAAAATTTCGAGCTATGAAATAAATAATTTAAGTGTACTTTAATATATGAATTGACTATCTTAAATAAATAAAATCTGGACATAAGAATATGAATTGTTTAAATTTGACAGGAAAAACAGCCCTTATCACCGGATCTACAAATGGTACTGGAAGAGCAATTGCAGAAAATTTTCTAAAAACGGCTGCAAGGTACTAATAACCTGACAAAATGGATAAACTTGAAAAAATTAAATTATTAGACGTAGGCAATATTAAACAGAATGAAAATCTAGCAAACCACTGTACATGGAAAATTGGAGGTCCTGCTAAATTATTAATAGAGCCATTATCAATTATACAGCTTAAAAATGTCTTACAGTTCTCTTCAAAAGAAGAAATTCCGCATGTTGTCATAGGAAGAGGTTCAAATTTACTTTTCAGCGATAAAGGTTTTTATGGTATAGTTATAAAACTCGAAGCACAGTTTTCAAACTACAGCATAACCGGTAATAAATTAATCTCACAGGCCGGTGCCTGGGTTCCGGGTTTATGCAGAACAGCTGCCGTATCAGGATTATCCGGAATAGAGCATACAATCGGAATTCCATGTACAATTGGAGGTCTTGTCTATATGAACGGAGGAAGCCTCAGAAAAAATATTGGTGAAAGCTTAATTAAAATTGAAACTATAAACAGTATGGGCGAAATAAAAAACTACTTGCCTGACGAATGTAACTTTTCATATCGCCACAGTATATTTCAGGAATTAAACGACGTTATAATCACTCGTGTTTTTTTAAAACTTTTCCCAAAAAATAAACATTTAATACGAAAAGAACTACTGGATATACTGAAAACCCGAAGGATAAATTTCCCATTAAAACAACCAAGCTGCGGTTCCGTATTTAAGGCTGATGAAAAAATGTATAATAAAATAGGCCCCCCTGGAAAAGTAATTGATAATCTGGGACTTAAAGGTTTTAGAATAGGAAATGCGATGATTTCCAATAAACATGCAAATTTTTTTATTAATTTAGGTGGAGCAAGTTCAGATGATATTTTAGCACTCATCTCCTATGTTTCAGATAAAGTTTACAAGGCTACAGGCTTTGAGTTATCATGTGAAGTTAAATATGTTTCAGAAACAACAGTCAGAAATATAAGCTAAAAAAATAAACGGTCTAATGATCCTGGACACCTACTGCAGCTTCCATACCTATTTCTGCATAACTGTATCTTTTCTTTTTTCATATCTTTTGCTAATACTACCACACTCAATACAGGCAAAATATTGTATTATACTCAATTTTACTATAAAATTTTAGTAAGGTTATAAGTTTTATACTTATTTATTAATGCAATAATATAGCAAAATTATATGATCTTTAAAAAAACTCTACATAAATATTATAGTTTAGATCCTACTTATCAGCATTTAACAAAAGGAATAGTATGTAGTTTACCTAACTGTATTGCAATAATTGTAGCTTTTGCTTTACATCTTAATCCTTTCAGTTGCCTTCTTATGGCATTTACTCCCACCTATATTTTGCAATCAGGTTATGATTGCAACACTTGGAAAGAAAGATTCTACAATATGGGTATAGCTGCTTTTTTATATGCGACTATATATTTTGGGATATCAGCATTAAATTCACACCAAACTTATCAAATTATTTTTATTACATTTGTTACATTTATCGGATATTATAAATTCCGTTCGATAGTCAATTTTGTTTTTCCGATTTCCACTCTTATCTTTGATGTTCCTCAAGGCTGGTATATAGGCTCACAATATGCGATAGAGCAGGGAATTGCATTTATTATATCATTTCTGGTATTATATATTTTTAAATATTATTTTTCTATATACAGAATGAAAATTGTACTTATTGCAATGACAGAGGCAATTGATCATATATTCATTCTGGTAACACAGACCGGTCATGATAAAACATTAGAGAAAGGACATAGAAAGGGGGACTATTTATTCAGGGATAATGTGAGGCTTGTAGTTACCGACCATGGTAAATTTGTATCAAAAGTATTTTATAACAATATAGAAAAACTGGAATATAAACTTTCAAATATATATCTTGAAGCAAATAAGAATATTCATATTGAACAATATTTTATGTATAAAAATAAAATTTATGCAGCATTTGCTTCAGAACTTTATTCAGAACTGTACAGCTTATTCAGATGTATGACTTTCCTGTATAAATTAAAACCTTTGGAAAAGGAAATAAATTCTGTATCACCTTCCACTTTTCTCATTATCGATGAAATAAGAATTAGAATCAATTCCATTATAAAGTCGATCAAAGAAAATAATCCTAATGATATGTACTATAAGTATCAATATTACAGTGATTGGCAAACTGAAATAAAAAACTTCAAATCAGATCCTAAACTGTCAAATAAAGAGAAGATATATGACCTGGAGAAAATTTTCTATGGAATTACATGTTTTCTGAATAGGATACAAATCATAGAAAACCTGATAGTAAATAAAATGCAAACCAGACAATACAGCAAAAAAACTAAGGAACAGCTATATTATGCACCAAGGTGAATCAGAAACTAAACTTAGTTTTCATCAATGCCTTTATATGAGCTTTATCATATTTATAGGAACATTTATATATTTTGCTTTCAAGATAGTTGACGGTTACTGGATATTATTAACTATATATGTTTTATATATGGGGTTTACGCATGGAGATATAATTAATAGAGCCAATCATAGAATATTCGGAACATTGTTAGGGTTGGCATTTGGTTTTTTCTATATTGCTTTACTAATGGATAATACTTATCTGTGGGTATATTTATTGCCATTAATCTGGTTTTTCCTATGGTATATGAATTATTTTACTGAATCATACTGGATCTATGCCTGTATACTAACAATGTTTATTCCAATTACATTCGCAGTGCTCGAAGTGGAACAGTTTGGAATTACAACAGTACTGACAACACGTATTACCTGTACTGCCATTGGAATAATTTTGGTCTTACTGGGCGAGTATCTTTTTAATAGATCTTTTAGTGTCCACAGCAAAATAGAAGACAGTATAAAAAATATTTTTGAAGATACAGCTTATAGCATTGAACACCTTACAGTATCATTTATAGAATCAAAAAAAATAAATATAAAAGATATTCCAAGAATGGTTCGCTTTGTAGATAAAATTAATAAACTTGAAAGATTATATATAACCTCGAAATATGAATTTAAACATAAGGATGAAACAGAAATAATATATGAACATCTTTTCAGAAACGTTTTTGATTTAAACCGGCATTATAGGGAAATCATATGTATTGTTAATAATAATGAAACAAATCTTACAAAAGAAAAAATAGAATTACTTTATAAACTTTCTAAAATTCTATCAGAAAAGATAAGAAGCATTTATTCACCTAATTCTTTAAGTAAAAAAACAAAATGCCTTGAAGAAGTTTGCTCAATTACTAATAAATTAATACAAAGAGAAAACGAAATAAGTTCTCTTTTTTTCTGGTGCGATAATATAAATAAAATTACTAAAATTGTAGATAGTATATCTGAATACATTCAAAATAAAAAGATTAAATGAATTGATAAGTTTGAGGAAATTAACTCTTTATAATTAGGCTACACAAAATAAAACGAAAGCTCAGCAAATCACGTACATGGTAAATTAGAGCCCCTGTTTAAAATATTTTCCACCACGTTTTTAAATACTTTCACGAATTAATTCAGATACTGACATGCACTTCAATACACGCACTATATACGTAATAATTTATATCATTTACATATATTATGAATTAAATACGTAAATAGTAAAAATAAACTGCCAAAAAATCATTATGTTTATTCATCAAAATTCATATATTCATATTAGGTATTTAAGATAATTAATATCTGAAATATTTATTAGTTTTACCTTAAATAAGGTTTGCTGATAAAAAGGAGGTTATTATGATGAAGCCATCCAAAAATATTAAAAAGATGTTAACCATATCAGCTTTTACTTACTTCTTTTATTCATCTTTAATTACAGTTATTGGATTGTGTAGCTGTTTTACTGTAAAGTTAGATCAAAAATATTATCTTTATGGAATTATAATTATATTAATATCTAACGGCATCTTAATCTTATCTTCTGAAATCCAAAAAGCAATAAGAAGGATAAAGGGACTTCTTGAACTTTAGATATTATTTTAGTTCTTTAATGACAGCTACTCTATAAAACTGTCCATTAAATTTAAATTTATTTACATTTGATTCTATTTTTTTTATTTCTCCGCTTTTGGCAATTACTCTTATTATGTATCTATATTTTGATGTATTCTCTTTTTCGTAATCTATGAATTTCTCAAAATCATCAGGATGAATAATCAATTTCACACGTTCCATAAAATTTAGCTTCGACAAATAGCCTCTCCTGTAACCCACAATCTTTTCAAATACTTTATTCACATAAACAAATTTGCCGTCAGTTAAATTAGATATGACAAGACCGTCAGAAACTGAATCAACACTTACCTGCAGAAGATGTAATAATTCATTCTGTTTTTCTATATCAGTAATATCTTTAAGAACATTTAATCTACACTCTTTGTTTTGATATTTAATTGTAGAAACAAAAGCCTCAATCCAGCGAATACTTCCATCTTTCTTGATTATTTTGAATTTGTTTATCTGAGGCCAGTTTTTATTTTCAAAGTAGGATAAAAACCTTTCTCTGGAATCAGGATGTATGATGTTGTTTATCCAAAAACTGACACCTTCTTTATAAAACTTGGCTACAGGATAACCATAAAGATCTTCAATAGCTTTATTAACATACAAATATTCTTTATTCTTAATATCAGCAATTGCTATTGTATTAGACATATATTTAATCATCATAAAAAGCAATTCCTGAGTTTCTTCTATTTTCTTTTCTTCTGTAACATCTTTAATTACTCCAAATTCAATTTTTTCTTCTTTAAGAATAGTATTATATATATAATGTCTAATATGGCGAGTACGCTCGTTTCCAACCTGTATTCTATATTCAACAACTTTTTTATTCTCTGATATTTCTTTTTTAACTCTCTTCCGATCTTCATTAACGATATGACTTAGCCAAAAATCAATATTATTGTAACATTCACTTTTTGAAATATTAAATATCTGTTTAACTGCATCATTAATATACAAATAATGCCTGTATGGTACTTCTTTTATTATCCATATAACATGTTCTAACTTTTCGAATACAGATTCCATATAAAAATATTTACTTTTAACAGCCTGCTCACCGGATATATCTTTTATTGAAACGATAATATCAGTCAACTTACCTTCAATATTTATTATCGGTTTTATAGTGGCAGAACCTGTACCGTCGGGGCCAATAAAGCTCGGAATAGGAATAGTAAAATTTTCTATAGGAATACTTGTATTTATAACTTTTTCTTCAATGTCAGTAAGCTCTCTCCAACCTCCTTTTGCATTCCATATCTCTGAATTTCTATGCCCCAATACTAAACTCTGATCAGAAATACCAAAATAAGTTAAAAAATAATGATTAATAAAAGTAAATTTTAACCCCCTGTTCTTTCGGTAAATTATACTATCCAAAGAATGAATCGTGGTATTTAAATTTTCATTTACTTTATTTAACTCCTGATTATCCCATTCTATTATTTTATTTCTCTTTTGGAGGTCTAATAAGATTTTCATTTTTGAAGATTCAGTTTGTGAGCTAAAATCCAAAGTACTTTTTGTTAAATAATCAATATCATTACTGAAGAGTGGCGTTAAATCTTCTCTTCTATCTTCCAAATCAGATATTTCACTAACAGAAATACAAAGTATCTCTGCTAAACGTCTAATATCACTTTTGAACGGAGTTTTATTTCCAGCCTCCCAATTTTGAACAGTTCTAATATTTTTTTCTATGAGGTCGGCTATTTTCTGCTGAGTCAATTTATTTTTTTTCCTCAGTTTTTTGAAATCTTCATTTTTAAACATAGCACATTATACGCAAT
>DASCNA010000149.1:0-29302 GCA_036011305.1 Victivallales bacterium | reverse complement strand
AGATGGAAAAAATTATTTGCTCCGTCATAAAAAAGAAGAAATGGTAAGTTAATTGCAAACCTGCCCGCCTCAATTCCAGAGTCACCTAATCTGGCTTCGCACAGGCATGCAACAATTCTATCTAAAGTACCGCAGTTAGTTCCAAAATCACTGAACCTTTCCAAACCCCATTTAGGAACTACAGAAGATACTACCATAGAAATAGGCCCCAGTATATAACTGCCACAGAATCTATTGAATCCGAAGGAAACTCTGTTTAATCCCTCTAATGGATCTGATATCCCTAAAGTTTCATTCATCCCTTCAGCATTTACATTTGATACTTTTTCCTTCTTCCTGTAACTATTTTTGCTATCTTTAGAAACAGTTTTCTGTTCACCGGCTGTTGCCGCTAAGCTGTAAAACAGCACAATTAAAATCATGAGAAGCATATTGAATAATTTCTTCATATTTTATTTATTCTTCTTTCATTAATATTTGATTTATTTTACAAGAAACAAGTTCTTTGATATCAGGTTAGATACACCTAATTTTTTGCGAAAGAGTTCAATAGAGTTATGATTTTTGAAAGAAGTAATTATTAATTTAAAAAAAGATTATATTGCCCAAAATTTCAGTAATATATCACATTGAAAAGTATATTTATCACAACATAAATTTTGATAAAATCGAACATATAATCATTTAATTATATTATGGACTTTATATCTATAATAAATGTAGCAGTATATTAAGACTTAGACGGTACTATCCAGGATAGCTGTAATCACATAAAATTTATTACAGTTTAAAATATCTGCAGCAAGATATAATAGTTTATCACTTATTTTTTATTTCTATTTTTAAACTTCAGGTTGATTATTTTCTGAATCATAACAAAATAAGAAGGCATTAATGCAACACCTATTAATAAAGTAAGAATCATTCCTCCTATCACAGTAATACCAATTGAATGGCTTCCCGCCGCCCCTGCCCCCGTTGACACTGCCAAGGGTAATACACCTAAAATAAATGCTAAGGAAGTCATTACCACTGCTCTAAATCTAAGGTTGGCCGCAAATGCGGCAGAGCCGATTACAGACTCACCTTCCTCTCTTTTTCTCTTAGCAAACTCAATTATCAATATTGCTGTTTTACAGGCAAGCCCAAATAATAGAACTATTCCAATCTGAGCATAAATATTATTATTCAGGCTGCATAAAGACGTTGCTGCTAAAGCACCAAGTACAGCCACTGGAATAGAAAATAGCACAGCAAGGCTAAACATATAACTTTCATAAAGAGCTACAAGAAACAGGTAAATAATAACAATGCCGAATATAAATATATATGCTGTCTTATTTCCGGCTAATATCTGTTGATACGCAGTGGCTGTCCACGAATATGTCATTCCCCTTGGGAGAGTTTTTTTAGCTATTTTCTCCATTGTTGAAATAGCCTGGCCTGAACTATATCCTACTGCTGCCTGACCGTAAATAGATAAAGATGTAAGCATATTATAATGGTTGATAGTAACCGGTCCTAATATCGGCGTTATCTTTACTAGTGTTCCCAGCGGAACCATTCCGCCGTTTTTGTTCCTGACATACAGTTTGTTAATGCTGTTGATATTTCTTCTAAATTTCTCATCCGCCTGAACTATAACCTGATATACTTTATTGAATTTATTAAATTCATTTACATAAGTACCTCCGAGAAAAGCCTGCATAGTATTAAGAATTTCAGGAATCTCAACACCTAATTTCTTAGCTTTATCTCTATAAATATCAACATAGATCTGGGGAGAATTCGCCTGATATATACTATACAGCATACCTATTTCTGGATATTTCTTAGATTCATAGATAAGTGCATTTTTTACTTCGTTTAAATCACTGAGTGTTTTACCTGCTCCCTCTTCCAACTGCAGTTCGAATTGAAATCCGCGCCCTGTTCCAAGTCCGAGAATAGGAGGTAGATTAAATGCGACAACATCAGCTCCAAGTATAGCATTAAACTTGTCATTAACTTTTGATATTATTTCTGCTACATGAAGTTTATCTGCCTTTCTTTCGCTCCAATTTTTCAGAGTTGCAACTACAAAACTAGAATTAGAACTTGCAATCTGAGTTAATGCTGAAAATCCGACAACCCGTATTACATCCTCAATACCGTCAATATTTTTTAAGATTTTATACACCTGTTCTGTAATTACTTCAGTTCTCGGCAGAGCAGCACCGTCAGGAAGCTGCACATTTACAAAAAAAGCACCCTGATCTTCCGGAGGAATAAATCCTTTAGGAACTGAATTAAGAAAGAATCCTGCAGCACATATAATAGCTAAAAAAATGATAACGGCAATAACTACTTTTCTAATTAAAAATCCTACAAGCTTATTATATTTATCTGTTAATAAATTAAAACCTTTATTAAACCATATAAAAATTTTAACTTTCTGTTTATTCTCAGCTTTTAAAATTGTGGCACATAGAGCAGGGCTTAATGTAAGTGCATTAAATGCTGAAAAAAATACTGTTGTAACGATAGTTACAGCAAACTGTCTATAAAGCTGGCCCGAAATGCCTGGAATGAATGCAACTGGCCCGAATACAGCAAAAAGAACAAAAGTAGTGGCAATAATAGGTCCGGAAATCTGCTTCATTGATTTTAAAGCGGCTTCTTTAGGCGTACGGCCTTCTTCATCCATTATTCTAAATGTATTTTCCACTACAACAATCGCATCATCAACCACCAATCCTATTGCAAGTATCATTCCAAAAAGAGTTATTGTATTAATAGAGTAATTCAACAGTTTTAGCGCTACGCATGATCCAAGCAGCGAAACAGGAATTGCAATGAAAGGTATAAAAGTAGCTCTTATATTCTGAAGAAAAATAAATACGACGATTAAAACAAGCAGTACTGCTATAATAAGAGTTACAACAACCTGATTAATTGATGAATTTACAAACATCGTTGTATCATAAGGAATAACTGCTTTAATATCTTCAGGAAAAGATTTTGAAAGCTGTTTAATTTTATTCTCTACCGCTTTTGCTACTTCTAAAGCATTTGCACCTGGCAAAAGGTATATGCCCATGCCTGATGTTGGAGAGGTATTATTATATACAACGGTCCCATAGGATTCAGAGCCTAGCTCAACCCTAGCCACATCAGACATTAATATCTTAGCGCCTTTTAAATTTTCTTTAATTACAATATTTTTGAATTCATCAGCAGTGGACAATCTCCCCATTGTTTTTACTATATATTTCATCTGCTGACTACTACTAATTGGAGCGCCTCCAATTTCACCTGCTGCAACAACCAGATTCTGTCCTTGAATAGCTTGTAGAACATCGTTCGTTGTAATTCTAAGAGAAGCTAATTTATTTGGATTCAGCCAAATTCTCATCGCATAACTCTGTTGTCCAAATATCATGGCTTCTCCCACACCGGGAATCCTCTGAATTGGTTCCTGCAGATGTAAAGCCATAAAATTATTTAAATAAAGTGAATCATATTCATCACTTGTAGATATTAAATTTACAAACATCAGCAGCAGACTGGAAACTTCTCGTACAATAACACCTTCCAGGCGGACCTCGTCAGGCAGTTGAGGCAATGCCCTTGTCACTCGGTTCTGTGTATTAACTGTATTTAAATTTGGATTTGTTCCTACATCAAAAGTTACTGTGATTTCCGCAGTTCCTTCATTATTTGCTATGGAAGACATGTAAATCATATCCTGCACACCGTTTACCTGAGTTTCAAGAGGTTCTATTATTGTTTTCATTACTGTTTCAGCTCTTGCACCGGGATAGGTAGTAGAAATTTGGACCTGTGGAGGTACAATAGGAGGAAATTTTGCCATAGGAAGATTTTCTAATGCCACCAAGCCAGCCAGAACAATAATTGCTGCTATGGCAAAAGCAAATTTAGGTCTTTTTATAAAAAAATCACTCAGCATATGCTTATAGTGCTACATATTATATTTAATATTTTTTGCTAAAACTGGATTAACTTTTATACCCTCATGAACCTTTTGTACTCCCTCGATAATTAATAATTCGCCAGGATTAACTCCACTGACCGCAATAATATAATCTCCGTATGGTTTACCTGTTGTGACATGCTTGCTTCTTACCTTATTCTTTTTATCTACAGTTAAAACATATTTGCCCAGCTGATTCTGCTGTAATGCCGCCTGGGGTATCAAAGTAACAGTTATTTTTTTTTCTTTAACAATCTTCACATTAACAAATTCCCCGGGAAGCAATATACCTTTAGGATTAGCAAAAAGAGCTCTCATTTGATATGTACCTGTAGCTGCATCTATCTTGTTATCTAAAAAATTAATAGCCCCCTTGTGTGCATATTCTGTCCCATTAGATAGTATCAAAGTAGCATATAGATCTTTAACTTTTGTAGTTCTACGTTTCATATCAGGCATTTTTTTGCCCGGATAAGTTTTTACCATATACTCAATAAAATTCTCTTCAGGCAGTGCCACTTCAACCCACATTGGGTCAATTTTTATTACTCTTATCAAGGGCTTACTGGTAGGTCCGACTAAATTACCGGGCCTATAAGGCGCAATGCCCACCTGCCCTGCAAACGGTGCTTTTATTGTTGTATAGCTCAGATTTAACTCAGCCAAGGCAAGATTTGCTTCAGCAGACGTAACATCAGCCTGCCCCTGTGTGTAAGTACTCACAGCTTTATCATAATCCCTCTGACTCACAGCTTTTGTCCCTGCTAAATACTTATTTCTTTCGTACTCAATTTTAGCATTCCATAGATAATCTTTGGATTTTATTAAAGCAGCTTTAGCTAGTGATACTTCAGCACTGTATTGTTCTTTTTGAATTTCAAATAAAATCTCTCCCTTCTTCACATAAGCACCGTCATGAAAATGCTGTTTTTCTAAAAAGCCCTCGACTCGTGCGTAAAGGTAAACATCATCATAAGCAACTACCTGCCCAATGATAGTGTTAAAGTCATCTACATCAGCTGTTTTTGCCTTGTATACTACAACACTTGGAGTTGTTATTTTACGAGTTTTTTCCTGTGTACAGCCTGCTACTGTCAGAAACAGAATTAGAAGAAGATTTAAATATTTATTCATGATAATGCATATTGAAATTGAAAGTTATATACTTTTAATTTTAATTGATTACATGATTCTTACAATATTTGATTTAAAATCAACAACCTTAATTAAATAGAATAACATTTCATAGAAGTAATATCCCGTATAGTACCAAATAGATAATCATCTTTTTTTTCAATTTTTTCCTGTAAACACATCATACAGTGAGAATTGCCTGACGAAGGCGCATAATATTCGTTTGTTATTGGATAAGATAGTTTATTTATATCATTAACAACTGTGGTATAGTAATGTTTTGAACTGCTCAAATACCTATGATAAAAAGTTTTCTCAAATAAGTTAGCATTAAATTTTTTCTTTGATTTATTTGAAAAAGTAAGTTCAAGACTATCATCATTTACTTTAGCTACCCAAAACAAATCATCTGAAGAATTTATAGCTGATTCTAAAATTATTCTTCTTTGCTTTGTTAAGTTCTCCTCTGTTATATCTTTCGATACAGCAAAATTATAACCGATACCAGCAATTTTTCTGGAATGAACATCTGTTTTTATCCATCTTATACTGCCATCAGGTTTTATAATTTTATATTCTCTACTTTTAGGCCAGTTTCCACTGTACAAAAAGCTCAGCTCAGTTTCCCTGCAAGATGCATGTACATATTTTGTAATTAAATTAACTGGATTTTTCACCTCGGCTAGAAATTTCTCTTTGGATAACCCAAAAACAGCTTCATGAGCTCTGTTTGTAAAAATATTTTGTGTATTATCCACATCCCAAATAGTTATGGCGTTGTCCATTGCATCAAAATTATTCTCATAAATAAATTTTAACAGCTGATTTGTCTTGTTATATGATATATCTCTGATTATACCGAAACAATAACCTTCATACACATAAATTGTCTCTTCATAATATTTAGGATTTGTTTTAAGTGAAATTGAAATATCATACTCCAGGATGTATTTCCTCATACTGATGTCATGTGATGTTTTTCTATGCAGAACATATTTTTTTCTTATATTATTCAATAAATCTGGATCTACATATATTTCTTTTTCAGTTACGTCAAAATAATTTTTTATGGAAGGAGTTATATAACTGTAATCAAATTCAGTACATTCAGAATCCCTGTTCATACCAATCCATGTACATTCGGTCATCCTATTGATAGCCTGTTTTAACATTTCCTGCTGTTTAAGATTTTCCTTGAATTGGGTAATATCCTTTTCTATCACAATATCACATTCTTCTCCCATATAATTAAACCGCGGAGTGCGTTTAGCATATATCCATCTTATTCTATTTTTCGAGTCAATTATTTTATATTCAGCTGTTGTAATTTTATTAAAATGCTTAGTAAAAAAATCCATCCTTCTATAGTTTTTATGCAGACAATTTTTTAGGAAGAAGCTCCTTCCATACTTATAATATAGTTCCGGTTTGTACCCGTATATTTTCTCAACATTTTTGTTAACATAAAAATATCTGCTAGTAGCATTTTTTACGATAAAGAGTGCTTCGGACATTGCCTCCTGATTTATCTCAAGCAGTGCTCTTACCTGTTCAGCTTTTTTTCTTTCAGTTATATCATAGCAGGCACTTACTATTCCAGTAACTTTATTATTAGAAGCAAATATCGGATATTTTGATATGATTCCCCATTTTTTTTTTCTTGTTCCCGGAATATAAATTTCCCTGCCGGCAATAGCTCTGCCTGTTCTCAGAACTTCAGCATCCATTTCCGTATTCTCTCTTGCCTCATTTTTAGGATAAAAAAAACAGTCTTTCTTTCCATGAATCAATATCTCTTCCGGTAAATTTAAATTTTTGATAAAACTTCTGTTCACAACCAGGTATTCTAAATCAATATTTTTCACATAAAGTATTAAATCTATAGCTGTCAATAATGCCTGTGTAATTACTTTATCTCTCTGCCGTTCTTCATGGTAATTTTTTATTTTGCTGATCAGATCGTTAAATCTGTCATTCTCTATAATATCTTTTTCTCTTTTAAAATAATCTAAAGGATTTCTAACTTCAGGAAGCGAGGTGTTAAATTCAGGTTCAGCAACTTTTAAATCTGAAATCTGATTGGGTGACACATTCAAATATTTAGCAATCAGATATATTTTTTTATCAGAAGGAACACTTTTATTATTTTCCAAAGACCATAATGTTCTCCTGCATATACCAAGTTTATCAGCAAGAATTCCCGTTTTTATTTTATTATTTAATCTAAATTCTTTACATTTTTCTGAATAAAACTTAGCCATTGCAATCTTTCTATTATTTATTACCAAACGTTATTTTTTGCAGATATGCAGCGAATAAACCTGTGAATCAGGATAAATTTTCTGCGAGGAGTACATAATCACTGTTTTTTTTAAAGCGAAAGTTTTTAAGGTAGATAGTATATAAAATAATTCAAACTAAATATGTAAAATCAGTCAAATGCCTACAGAATTTACATGCCAGCATGTGATACACAGATATTAACTTGAGCAAAAAATCACATTTAACAGGAAAAATATACAAATTAATCAATTTAACTTTCAATACAACTGATTGATAAGCTAGCCTATATCAGATCGGAAAATAATATCAAAATTCAAGAATATGTAAGATTATGAACATTATATTAGGATTAAAAAAGATTTTTAATAAAGTCAAAGAATTAAATACTGAGATAGAATATTGTTACAGTAAAATGTATAAAATAGAAGAGAACGATATAAACAGAAGAAAATAATAATTAAGAACTTCAGTTAACCGTCTGAAAATACAGATGTAACTGCAGTTCTTCATACTGTTATTCACACTAGGCTTATTTAGATTTATTTTTTGTACTGTTGATTATTACTCAGGTGCAAGTGCCTATATCATGAGTTTCTGGTATTGTTTTACATGCAAATTACCTAAATGACCTCCACAGTTAAAATACATCAATCGACTTCACTGCTTGTCAGTGAGCCATTTTCTATCTTACTCCATTAACAGAAAGTCATTCAGATTATGAAATACACGAATCATAGGATTGTTTTCCAAATTATCTGCTATAGATTGACAGAGATATAACTGAAGATATAAAATTGGTAACTTAAGCATATTGAAAAAATGTGCATTATTAGAATAATCTAAACCGTTTGTATTATTATGCAGAAGTAGGTCTTTTACTGTGTAAATTTTACTAAATTTTCTAAAAATTTACTGTAGTAAGTTTCAACCCATTTATGCTCCAGCAGCGGACTAGTATATGAAAACGTAATAAAAATTTCTCCATTAATGCCTATTGGGACAAATAAAATAAGCTGATCACATGCTTTTCTACTTGAAGATATATAGGCAGAATTAATTTTATTTCCAAAGAAGACAGGTGGATTATAACGTCCTAAATTACTCAGCATAAATGAAAATGTTCTTTTATTATTAATTAACACTCTATCCAAAATATCTATCAGGATATGAGCGCTATCGATCTCATTTTCATGAAACTTATACATCTTATAGTTTTTAATTGCCTTTTTTAAGTGAGAATTGTATTGAGAAACTAACTCAGTAAAATCAACTTTATCAGATTCTTTATATATATTAGAAACTACACCGGCAGTGTTGCCGTAATCATAATCAGGCTCTCTAATAAATAAATTCTGAAAGAAAATGTCAAATGGTGTATGAAGCTCTACCGGAAGTTTATTTTCTATAATTTCTGATGCAGTTTTTAAAATCACTGCGGCTAAAAATGAATTTACTGTAATATTATTTTTCCTACAGATAGAGTATATAGAGGAAAATATATCTCTGTCAATTTTAAGCATCTTCAGACAGGTACTCCTTTTTTCAGGAGTGACATATTTAATATCAACTCCTGCAGGATTCTCAGCTGATTTATGTATTTGAGAAATATCATCATCTGTTAAAATATGACACGGATAACACTTCTCCATATTGAAATCAACTTTCAATGAACTGTTTTTTATCTCTAGTTTTCGTCCTCTAATAATATCTACATAATTAGTTAAAATATCATTCATCAGATCTACTGCTGTTACACCGTCTCCCAGCGCATGATGAAGAGATAAAACCAACCAGTTTACGTTAGAAGCCTGTTTAACTACAGTGAATCTCCATAAATAATTATCAGGCATATATTTTCTATCCACTTCATTTTCAAGATAATTAACTATTTCATCAGTCTTGCTTATATCTTTGAATGCCACAGGTAACTCAATAAATTCATTATCTTCAATAAAGTATACTCCATCATCCAGCTGAAAAATTTTAAGTCTTAAAATCTGATGTGAATTGAAAACTTCAAATAAACTTTTAATTATCGTATCTTTATTGAAAGACAGGTTAATAGAAAATGCAACCTGCATATTTAACGCACCGTCAACCTGCATATTACCTAAAGCATAAAATGTCTCCCAATGATTTAATTTTTTCACAATTTTCTGCGAATCTAATCCTGATTTTTTTCGTTCAAATATATGTTTTCCCATAAATTTTGTCTCTTTCTTTAAATTAGGAAAAAGTTTCCATAATGAATTTTAACGGTTAAGCTGTCTTTCCTGAGGATAAACCAAACCCCACTGTTCTCTTATCACATCTAAAGTTTTCATTATTTTTAATGTTTCATTCTGAGGCATAATGCTACTCTCTATATATTCAAGATTTATACTGTTCATCACCTCCTGTGCCTCATACTGATATCCATTTCCGATGATAGGCTCTTCTATTTCAATAGTTTTATAATCATAATATGAAAACAAAGAAATTTTACCAGGGCAAAAGAAGTACGAATGTATTTTAATGCTTCCTTCACTTCCCATTATTAATGCTTCATTAGAACAAAAACTGCTTAAACTTTGAGATAAAACTGCAATTTTATCCCCTAGATATTTCATTGTGACTGATGATTGTTCATCAATACCTGAATTAGTAATTGAAGCAGTACTCTGGATTTCAATAGGGGATCCCATTAATAAAAAAGCCAGGGATAGAGGATATATACCTCTATCAAGTAAAGCTCCTCCACCAAGTTCAGGATTATAAAAACGATTATTTATATCAAATTCTGACTTTACACCAAAATCAGCTTTTAGCATTTTTACTTTAACTATAGTTCCATTTTCAATAATTTTCTTAACTTTCTTTATTAAAGGAAAAAAACGCATCCACATTCCTTCCATGCAAAATAAGTTATTCTTTTTCGCTAAACTGATAACTTCCTGAGCTTCACATGCATTGATAGTAAAAGGTTTTTCACAAAGTATGTTTCTACCTGCATTAAGAGCTAAAACACAGTCTTTTTTATGCCTTATGTGTGGTGTAGCAATATAAACAACATCAATATCACGATCGTTTACTAGACTTTGATAACTTTCATAAACTCTGGGAATATCATGTCTTCTGGCAAAAATATCGGCAGAAGCATAGTTCCTCGAACCAACAGCTAATATCTGTGCATCTGCAAGTATCCTGAGATCTTCAGCAAAGTTGTTAGCTACTGTACCGGTTCCCAGTATGCCCCAGTTGATTTTTCTAGTTTCTGTTTTCATTCTCTATCCAAATATATATAATGATTTGCTAAACAATTTTTTCTTTTGACCTACAAAGCCCAATCCATTGGTTTAATCGGTTGAAAAATGGTGGTTACTTTATATGATTCCGATGTTTCTCCTGCATTGCTTATAGCCAGAGTAACTTCTGTAATATGAAGAGCAAACTGAGAAGTAAGCCTACACTGAGTTTTTTTCCTCACAGCTTCAACAATATCATATATCCCTCTGCAAAAATCCATATGATGGCATGTAGAAAAATATGGAGCAGTAGGATTATCTTTGCCGACAAGAGGATACTCTTCACTAATCATATTTTCTTCTGTTGCATCCCGAATTAAATTTACTGGTGATCTGTAATCCCATGGATTCTCAACAAACAACATACCATCTTCACCAAATATACTAATAGTATGATTTCTAGAAGCAATAATACTGTTAGTAATTCTTGCTACTACTCCAGATTCAAACTGCAAACATGCAGAAGAGAAATCAGGACCATTTGCTTTTAGAGGTTTATCTGTTTTTTTATCTTTTATTCTACGTGAAGAAAATGCTGTCACTGTTTTTACCGGACCAAAGAAAGTTACCAGCCATGTCAATACATAAGCTGTATGTTCCAAAGTGCACCCAATTTCAAATTCCTCTTCATGAGGCCATGCTATGTTGTATGGCGTTATCCAGCTCTTATAGTCCATTTTATGAATAAGGCCATCATCAATTTCAGCATAAACAAGATGTACATCACCTATCTCTTTTTTTCTCAATGCTTTCCATAGAGTCTGTGCTGTTTCCCCTAAAAGATTACATGGTGCAGATGAAATGTAGAGATTCTTTTCCTTAGCTAATTTTATAAGCGCCTTTGCTTGTTCAAATTTGAATGCTAGAGGTTTCTCGCTATAAACATGTTTACCAGCGTTCAACCCTGCTTTTGATATCTCATAGTGACTTTTAACACTTGTTAAATTAACTATAATGTCAACTCTATCATCTTTTAATACTTCATCTAAAGAATTAAAATATGGAACCGATGCATATTCTGAAAATTTTTTACTCCTTCTAATATCTGAATCCATAACACCGATAAGTTTTAATTCCGGATAATTGCACAAAGTTTCAAAATAAAAACCTGCGACATATCCACATCCAATAAATACACAGTTCATGTTCACGTTTTCCTTAAAAATTTATAATTCATTAAAATGGTCGCCTAAATCATCGAGAAATATTTTATATTACATTATTAATGATTTTTTAGCTCTGCATGGATTTCCTGCAGCAAAAATATCTGCAGATATACTTTCAGTAACAACACTACCCGCTCCTATAACAACCCTGTCTCCAATATTTACTCCGGGACATATCGTTACATTACCTCCGATCCAGACATTAGAACCTATGTTAACAGGTTTGCTTGCCTGAAGACCGGATGAACGTTCTTGCCAGTTTAAAGGGTGTGTAGATGTGTATATATGTACCCCAGGACCAATTAAAACAGTATCACCTATATTAATTTGGTTCGTATCGAGCAAGGTGCAGTTATAATTAAAGAAAACATTTTTCCCAATTGAAATATTGTATCCATAAGTACAGTAAAATGGGGTCCATACGGATAAATTATTTATAGGTTTTTCAAGTATTTTCTCTAATACTTCATTTTTCAGATCAATTTGATCTTCACATAAATTATTTAGCTTCCTAATAAGTTTTTGAACTTTATTACGCTCTTTCGTAAGTTCACTGTCAGAAACAGTATAAGGTCTATAAAATTCACCGGCCAGCATTTTTTCTTTTTCAGTTTTCACAATATTACTTCCTATAATTTATTATTTTTGACCTATAAACTCCAAATTAATTGTCATTTTATTTTAGAGGTAAAAAATCTGCTCCTTTGTCAATAAGGTAATTGACTGCATCATAAAAAAACGGAAGGCTGTATTCTAAATCATGAAGAATAATAATATCGCTGACATTATTTGCATTATTGAACAAATTATCTAGATTATTCAATAATTTATCTTTGGGCCACATGTCAGATTGTTCTCTATCATCAGGATTCTGAAAAGCATAGTCAAATGAATTAAATGTAGAATAAAAATCTGCATCATTCATTATTCCATATTTGTTGAATACGCTGTTCAAATTATAAAAATCAATTTGAGCATAGCCCAGTTCTTTCAGATATTCCTGTATTTGTTCTTTTTTCCAAAAATCAGTATAATCAAGTCCGTATATACCTTTTTCTCTGGATGAATTAAAACCACCTTTATCAAGATATGGGAAACGGAAAAATTTCATTTTCCTTATGACACCAGACTCATTGTACAGTTCTTCAATCACCATATCAGTTTTATAAATTTCTTCTCTGCATTTCTCTAAAGAGAGATCAGAAAAAAACGGATGGGAATATGCGTGGTTTCCAATTATAAAACCTGATTTTAATGCTGATATCAATCTTCCCTTATTTTGTTTTATATTTTTCCCCAGGCAGAAAAAAACTGTATTGATTTTTTTTTCAATAAGAAAATTTAATTTATTTTCAAAATCAGATGAAGGTGCATCATCAATTGTCAGATAAACTTTTTTCATATTTAAATCCTTTTTTTATATATTGCTGTTTTTTGTTAGATAATTAATTGATTACTCCCTTGAGCTTCCAACTTCCTTTAAAATAATAAATTCCTGTTATAAAAGCTGTAAACACATAGCTCAGTCCCTCTCCGTACCAAACTCCGTTCAGCATGAAAATATGACTTAAAATGTAAATCAGAGGAATTCTGATACCCCAGATTCCAATAGCTGTTATAAGCATTGATGCAAAGTTAGCCCCTACTCCGCAAAACAGGCTGTCAAAGATCATTAATACTGTCATAAATAAGTAGGGTATGGCTAATATTTTTAAATAATGATCACCAATGTTTAATGTTTTAATTGATTTAGCCTGTATGAATATGTGTAAAAAAATCTCAGGATATATTAAACAGATGACAGTTATTATCAATGTAGTTGAAAGACATATCATAAGTCCTTCTTTAGTTACTTTTACGACTCTATCTAATCTTTGTGCACCTCGATTTTGACCAGCAATTATAGATACTGAAGTCCCAAAAGAAATACAGAAAAAGACAGCAATTTGAGTAACAATAGTGCAAGCTCCATAAGCAGCTATAGCAGGAGCACCGTATTTATTTATAAAACTTTGTACTACTGCTATTCCCGAAGAAACAACTAAATTCTGAAAACCTGTGGGGATACCGTATTTCAAAATTTTAACCAATGATGAAAAAGACGGTTTTAGAATATCTCTTATAACAAAAGTTAAGACTCCTTTGTTTTTTATCAATAAAATCCAGGCAACACAAAAACTAATTACTACAGATATTAAAAATGATATCCCTGCTCCTTCAACTCCAAGTTTTGGAAAAAACAGCAACCCGAGCATTAAAAATGGATCTAAAATTGTATTTGTTATAAGCGCTGTTAGGGTAAATATCAATGGTTTCTTAGTATCTCCAACCGCCCTAAAAATATAGCCTATCATTAACTGTGGATATAACAATACAAAACTAAAACTGCATATTTTAAGATATGTTGTAGTCATATACGCAATTTTTAAAGGTGTATTAATCAAGAATAGTACATCTAATGAGAAAAATTGAAATACAAAAAAGACCACAATTCCGCATAAAATACTTAATGATAGACTACTTACTAAAACCTGTTTAATTTTCTTGTTCTTTCTAGCTCCAAAATATTGAGAAATAACAGTTCCGGCTCCTGTTCCGATTCCAATACCAATAGCCAATGCTATATAGAGCAATACATTTGCCAGCGAAATAGCAGCTATTGCATCATTGTTAAGAAATTTTCCGGCCCATATTCTATTTACAAATAAATTCGCAAAATTGGCCAAATTAACAAACAATATTGGCATGGTTAGAAAAAATAACTGTTTTCTTATATTTCCGGTTGTAAAGTCTTTCATCTGAAAATTTCTTTAGTTATTTAATAGTTAGCTGTAATTTATTTTCGAGCTCATATTTATTTTTTTTCACAAAATCTTCTAATGACTTTTTATCAAAAGGATAACTGAGTGTTTTCAATGCAGTATTCATGCTTAAATTTTTATGTCCTACTTCGGGATCCATAAGCAAATAATGATTTGCGGTCTGCCATAAACTGTATTTTTTGTTTATATATGACATAAGACCAGAAGCTCTTTTCTTATCATTACTAATATTTTTTTTATGAGGCCAGTGAAAAGAAGGTGCTGTATCATTAAGCAGAAAAATATTATTATTATTAAATAAGCGGATACCCAGATCAATATCCTCTCCCACCCAGCAACCATCATATTCTGCAGCAAACAGACCTGCTTTGACTAACTCTTTATATTCAACTGAAGTGTGACATGTCCAGAAAATATAAAAAGGGGCCGGCCAATTATAAATATCAGTTCCGAGCAAATCATACTGATACTGACGTATATCATACATTTTAAGACGTTTAGCTATTTCTATACAGGCATCTGCATCATCGCTTATGAGCTGAGGAAGCAGAATTTTCACCTCATCATTTGTGATGTCAAATGCATATGTATACCCTATAACTACAGTTGAAGAAGCTGCCTGTTCGTGCATTTTTATATGAGTTTCAAGCAGTTTGTCAGAAGCAAGTATACCGGAATCCAGAAATAATATATACTTTGTTTCTGCAAGTGTTGCCCCGACATTTCTTGCTTTACCAGCACGAAAACCTTTATTTTCATACCAGTAATATCTAATATTCATTAAGTCTTTATAAGAATTAACTATATTTTCTGTATCATCATTTCCTCCATCATCAATAACAATTACCTCAAATATACTGCTGTCCAATGATTGGTTCAGCAATGAAATCAATGTGCAGTTTAAAAGACGTGAACAGTTATATGTTGGAATTATTACGGTTATTTTTCTTGAATTCATAATGATTTCACCACGCATTATTAAGGCTGTTGCTTAGCATCCAATTGAGATTTATGCAGTTTTATAAATTCAATCATTTTATTTTCCTCCATATAAGGTCCTATAAACTTTACCATCAAGTTTAAAGATATATTAGGATGCACCTTACCGGTGGAACAAAGTTCGTAATATTTAGTCTGCCAAATATTGTATTTTTTATGCAAACGTTTTGCTTCAGAAAGCCATTGACTGTTACTGTTTTTCTCATGAGGCCAATGTATTGCGCAGGCACTCCTATTGAGTATATATACATTGTTATTCTGGAATAGGCGTATTCCTAAATCAACATCTTCCCCACCCCATTTATTAAAGGTTTCATCAAACATTCCTACTTTGTATAATTCCGTTTTACCAATACAGATATTACCTGTCAGAAATAGGTCAAATGGGGCTGGCCATGAATGGATATTCTCTCCAAGTATATCAAATTGATATTGCCTTATATCGCCCAGTTTCATGTTTTTAGCGATCTCTATACACTTATTGGGGTCTCTCCTATAGCGTTCTAATGATGATAATAACATTCTTGCCTGTTTATTTGTCAGGCCAAGTCCATACATATACCCTACTGATACGGTAGGATGACTTGAAGAAAGATGAAGATTTAAATGAGATTCAAGCATTTTAGATGAAGCAAATATTCCAGTATCAAGAAATGCTATATATTCTCCTTCTGAATGAATAATTCCCACGTTTCTTGTCCGTGCTACTCTAAATCCTTTATCCTCGTGCCAAAAATATTTTACATTCAAATCTTTTTTGAATGAATCAACTATTTCCCTGCTGTTATCGCTACCGCCATCATCAACTACAATAACTTCGAACTTGTCTTTATTCAGAGTTTGTAACTTCAATGAGCAGAGTGTATTTGAAAGTAATTCTGCACGATTATACGTTGGAATAACAACACTTATTAATTTATCCATTATAAATAGTACCTATTTTAATTTTTTTACAACTTTTGCCGGATTTCCCAGAGCAATGCAATTATCAGGTATTGATTCATATACAACACTATTTGTTCCTATCACACTACTGTATCCTATGGTAACACCCTTGAGTATTGTGACGCCAGTACCTATCCAAGCTCCTTCTTTGATAACAACAGGATCAGACTTTATACTCGCAACTTCACCAAATTCGTGGCGTTTTTGTGCAGAATGCCCACTACTGTCCATTATTGTAACCATGGGGCCTAAATTCACATTGTCTTCTATTCTTACTGAGCTATATGATATTATAGAAGTTCCGTTAAGATGACAGTTGCAGCCCAGCTCAATTCGCCCTGATAAACCCGAATTACATTTCAAACATGAAAACTTAACAGGTTGATTTGTAAATCCGGGATTGAATGAAGAATCAAGCAATACGTTTGAACCAATTTTTATCGCCCCTTCAAAATCCTCAATGTTATATAATTGTTTTCTACTCTCTTCTTCATAATTATCTGTATCTCTTAAATGACAGAAACTAATTCTTGGAATCCCTGCAAAGTTACAGTTTTCTCCAACACTTATTCCATGTTGCCTTAAATATTCGGGAATTTCATCTGTACCTTTTAGAATACCGTTATTGTCAATAATATAAGGTCTAATAAAATCTTCAGATATCTCCGGCCTGCATATAAAATGTGTTTCATAAATGGAATACATATAATTTGTCCTTTACTTACCAATTCATAAATTTCTTAATATTTTTTTTATCATGAATAGGTCCTATGCACTTGATCGCAGCATTCAGTGAAAATTTGTCATGATTGTTATCAATATTCATCTTCTCATAATAACTTGTCTGCCACATTTGATATTTTTGATGTAATCTGGCACCTGCTTCTGCTGATTTTTCTTTTTTGTTAATCTGATTTATATGCGGCCAGTGAAAAGAAGAAATTTCCCGGTCCATATAATAACAGTTACCATTATTAAAAAGCTTAATTCCCAAATCGACATCCTCCCCTCCCCATGTATTGTTGGAAGAATCAAAGCAGCCTGTTTTTATTATCTCTTCCCGTTCAGCCGAAACATGACATGTCCAAAAAATATCAAACGGTGCAGGCCAGAAATGAATATCATCTCCTAAAACTTCATATTGACGTTCTCTAATATCATGGGCTTTTTGCTTTTTGGCTGATTTTATACATGCATCAGCATCTTCCGAATCTACATATGGAAGCAGCCTATCAACCTGATCATCAGATATTTCAAATGCATGTACATAACCTATAATAATGCTGGGAAATTCTGCTTTTTCATGTGCCATTAAATGATACTCCAACCCTGTTGTTGATAAAATTATTCCTGTATCAATAAATAAAATATATTTCCCCTTAGCCTTATTGACTCCTATATTCCTTGCAGCTCCTGCCCTAAACCCTTTATCTTCCTGCCAGAAATAATGTAAATTTAATTTCTTTCTATATTCTTTTATTATTTTCGGCGTCATTTCATCTGTACCGCCGTCATCAGCAACAAGTACTTCAAAATAATTTTTATCAAGGGTCTGATTACATAATGAATTAAGTGTATAGGATAATAAATCACCTCCATTATATGTAGGTATTACCACACTTATCATAATTTGATTTTTACTAAAATTATAATTATTCATAATTTAACCTTTTTTGATATGTTATTTTTCATGGAAAACTGTTGGTTCTCAGACTTTTTGATTAAAATTTACATTAGATGTTCTTTATAATTTCATAATAAAAAACCAAGAAACAAAGCAAGAATAAAAGAAACAAATTGTTTCTTTCAGGCTAAAATCATTTAAAAAAGAACAATAGTTGACCTTTAAGGCGAGCATATGTTAAATTTTCTAAAATCAAAAGAAATCAAAAAGAATATTTAGAATTACAAACCCTGAAAGAGAAATAAGAAAACTCGAAAGCAGGGGGCATATTTCAAATGATTATCTACTTGACAATGAAATTGATATCACTGTAAAATAATAAATCTAAGAAGCTACAATGAATTATTTTTCTGCTATATTGTAATTTACTACAGATCTTTAAGTATGTAATAATAAATCATGTAGATATTTTATATTGCTTTTTCTAAAAACTAAGCCATCTTTAAAAATGTAATTAAAGCAAACGACTAATTAAGGAATATATAAAATGAAAGACGTAAATTTTGAGGAAATAAATAAGACTAAAGGCGGTGGTAAAGCTATAGCTTCATTAGTACTTGGCATAATAGGCATAATAGCTTGGTTAATTCCCCTCTTCGGATTACCAATAACTATTGTCGGCTTAGTATTAGGCTGTAAAGGAAGAAAATCTGCAAAAAAAGGAATAGCAACATCGGGAATAGTTCTTTCGATCATTGGACTTGTACTGACAATAATGAACGCATCCATAGGAGCATATATTGTACTTACGACCCAGCATATAGTGAAATAAAATATGAGAATTCTAGAGGTAGTGGGATATGATAAAAGCTGGCCTGCTTCATATCTAAAGGAACAGGCTGTTATTAGACAAATACTGTCAAAAGAAATCATCAATATCCATCACATTGGAAGCACTGCTGTTCCAAATTTAAAAGCAAAGCCAGTTATTGATATTTTACTTGAAGTGAATGATGTTAAATCTCTTGATAAATATGATAAAGATATGAAACAAATCGGCTATATTCCTAAAGGTGAATTCGGAATTTCAGGCAGAAGGTTTTACTTAAAAGGTAAAATCAACAGAACACATCACATACATGCATTTACAAAAAACTCATTTGAAGCTAAAAGACACCTCGCATTCAGAGACTACCTTATAGCAAACTGTAATATAGCTTATGAATATGGACAGTTGAAAGAAAAAAATGCCCTGCTTTGTAATATTAATATCGAAATGTACTGCAGTCTTAAAAACGATTTTATCAAATATCACGAAAAGTTAGCATTAGGATGGTGGAATAATAACCGTAAAAATATATAAATACTATGAATACAATTTATGTTCCGGGAGACGGAGCCAGTAATATAAAATTAAGTGTTTACGATTTTAATTCCCTCGAAACACTGTTTGAGGAATCTATTTCAACTCCGTCAGGGGAAGTTGAAGGCTATAAATGTAACCATATTAAAGATGAAACAAACTGGTTCGACAAAACCATCAAAGAACTTCCAGAAAGTTTTAAAAACTCTGTTGCTATTTCACCTGTTGCAAGAGGTTCTTCGGGTGCTATGATTGGAGAAAATAATATAATTCTAGACACTGCAGACGGCAATAACACAATAGCATACACACATCTATATCCCGATGAAGTTGAAAAAGAATTCATGCTGGCAGCTGGATCATTAGATAAGTACTTTAAAGAATGCGGTTCTGTAGCATCGTTTCCAGGTAGCAATAATTTAATAAAAAGGCTCTTTTTTGAGAAAATTGTCCGTCCTGAAATATACGAAAAAACAGTGGCTTTCGCTACATTTCCAATGTTAATATCCGGACATTTCCTCGGAGATGATTTTTTGAAAGCAATTAAAACAGCAGGAAATGAACACAGCTACTGGATGAGTCATACAGGCGCCAGAAATATTAATTCACAACCCGGTATGCCAAGTTCTATGATAGATAAAATTGATAGATTTTGGGATCTTGTTCCAAAAAAGATTTTCTATCCATACAAGCCTATTGACAATATATCAAAAATAATTGCAAAAAAACTGGGTTTACCAGAAAAGACTAAAATACTTCCAGGAGGACACGATACATGTTTCTCGCACATTCCGATTATTTCTACATTTTATAAATCACAACCGGAATATAACGGCATGCCGATATTACAGCTTGAAGCCGGAACATGGACAATGGGAGCTGAATTAGGAGGGGACTCAAAGATACTACCGAAAGATGGTTACAAACACGGCATCGTTGTACAGGGGACTGTCGATGGCGAACCTACTGTTACTTCAATGTACGGAGGAGGATTTGATTATAGAGCGGTTAAAGATTTAGCTGAAGCTAAAGGACTTAACTTTAATGCCCCTTATGACGAAAAACTTTTTCATAAAGTTTTGAAAAATAATTTAGCATTTGTACTGCCCAATATTCATCCTAATAATTATGGAACAGGACCTTTCCCGCAAGTCAATGGCCGAATAATAAATGAAAATTTTTTCTATTCTTCAGGCGAAACAGCCAATATTATAACGAATCTCTGTATAACTGCAACTGCATCATACCACATAGAGTTAATTGCTTCTAACCCTGAATCTCCTATCATTATTACAGCAGGAGGCTCAAAAGGTATATTTTTTGGAAAACTGTTAGCGACTTACACTGGAAGATCTGTATATTCAGGAATAAACAAATACGGAATTGCACTTACGGAAACTACTTCATTAGGTGCAGCAATTATTGGAAAAGCAGCATGTCTTAATATTCATCCTTACGATGTAAATATTTCTTCTTTAGGAATAATATATAACAAAATTACTTCATTTACAGGGCAAACAAAAGAGTTGATATTAAACTATAAAAATCTGTTTATGAAGGAAATAGAAAAAGCCAAAAATTAATATCCTTCTAGATACATCCTCACAACCAGGTGAATTTTGCTTTGTCTTCAAAATCTACGTTTTTTATCTTGATAACAGGCTTTTAACAGTAATATTAAATATGCGCACATTAATGATGGGATTCGTTAATTGGATGATAGTTAATGAGCAGGAAAAAATAGGGGATTGAAAATGAATTTGAATGTGTACTCAGAAATTGGGCAGTTGAAAAAAGTGCTGCTGCACAGACCTTCTCACGAAATTGAAAACCTTATTCCTGAATTTCTGGATGAAATGCTGTTTGATGATATCCCCTACTTAGAAGTAGCTCAGCAAGAACATGATTTTTTTGCTAATGAGCTGAAAAATTCAGACGTTGAAGTACTCTATTTAGAAAAACTTGCAGAAGAAACTATTGCGCAGGACATAAATATAAAATCTAATTTCATTTCCGAATTTTTAGATGAAGCACATATTTCCGATAACTGCGTTAAAGATGTTGTATCAAATTATTTATTAAGTTTTGACAATAAAACAATTATTGGTAAACTCATTTCTGGCATTCGAAAAAATGAAATACCTTATAATGTACCGAGAAATTTGACTGAATATGTCAATGAAGATTATCCTTTTATAACCGATCCCCTTCCAAATCTTTATTTTACCAGAGATCCTTTTGTTACAATAGGTTCAGGAATATGCTTAAGTCATATGAGTACAGATATTAGACAAAGAGAAACTCTTTTTTCAAAATACATTTTTAATTATCATCCCAATTTTAAAGATCAGCAGATCCCTTTCTGGTATCACCGGGATGATGATACATGCATAGAAGGTGGAGATATACTTACCCTTGGGCAAGGTATTTTAGCTATTGGCATATCCCAAAGAACAGAACCAGATTCTATTGAGAAACTGAGCCGTCGGTTATTCAGCAGCAAATTCAAACCTGAAAATCCAATAAAAACTGTACTGGCACTTCAAATACCTTCAACTAGAGCTTTTATGCATCTTGATACAGTATTTACTCAGGTCGATTATGATAAATTCACACTGCACGGTGAAATAGAAGGGCCATTACGTATTTATGCTATTTCACCGTCTGTCAATGGCGATTCTATATCTATAAACGAGGAATTTGACAATCTGGAAAATATTCTCAGCAAATATCTTGACAGAAAAATAACTTTGATTAAGTGTGGTGGCGGAGACAAAATTGTTTCAGGCAGAGAACAATGGAATGAAGGTTTTAATTCTCTAAACATAAGCCCCGGAGAAGTTGTAGTTTATCAGAGAAACTATGTCACAAATCAGATTTTACAGGATAACGGGATAAAACTTCATGTAATTCCAAGTTCAGAATTATCCAGAGGCAGAGGTGGTCCAAGGTGTATGTCTATGCCACTGGATAGAGAAGATATTTATTGAGCAAAATAGTATTATACTCTCTTTTTTGCTATATCGGCAACAACAGTTAGATAAGTCTGACCTGTTACCACAACACCCCACTCAGTACCTCTCATTGTTCTTATATTAACAAGTTCATATTCAGACTGTTCAGATTTAGGTATTCTGGAGTTTTTCCATAAATCTTTAACTGCAACATTATAATCAGGTCTTCCTAGAGGTATAACACAGAACAGCTTCCAGGCATAACTTGATCCTGCAATACAACTTTGACTAATTTCCAGATCTTTATTGGTAAAAGATACAGGATTGATTATCTGAGGCGCCACCCGTTCACGGGCCATTAAATTACCAGTCATAAAAGTACTCCCTAAAAATACTGATAACATACAAATCAGCAGAGTTCTTTTAAATATAAATATTTTTACCACAATACAGTGCTTCTTTCTTAAAACTAATACATTTGATAAAATTAAACGCCGGGGATATAAATTTCAGTAAGGAACTCAAAATTATAAGTTTGTAATTTACAGTTATGAGTTAGATAATCAAATTTCATACTTAGTTCTTTTTAAAAAAATATTATTCTCTGTAGAAAATTATACAAAAAGAATTAAGCTCAGATATAATGCAGCATCATAAATACTGTCTTATAAAAATAAGGAAATATTATGTCTAAAAGAACTCTGCTGATTTTAAACTTAACTCTGCTCATAATATTAAACAGCTTTATTGATATATATGCACAGAAAAAGGATGCTAAAATATTATTGACTTATCCATTAGTAGATACAGGACAGGTGAAGTGTTATAATAATTACAGAAAAATCCCCTACCCTGAATCCGGTAGTTCATTTTATGGACAGGATGCAGAATATGTAAGTAATACTCCTAAATACAAAGATAATAGTAATGGTACTGTTACGGATCTCAATACAGGTTTAATGTGGTCAAAAACTGTTGAAAAAAATAAAGTAAGTTTAATTGAAGCTGAAAGAATTGCTGAAAGAATGACGTTGGGAGGTTATAGTGATTGGAGAGTTCCGAGTATTAAAGAACTGTACTCTCTTATAGATTTCAGTGGATATACAGGTTTCACTGGTAGACAATTTCATAACAATGCACCTTCCAATGCTATACCTTTCATAAATACAGATTATTTCGATTTTGCTTATGGCAACACAAATAACGGTGAAAGATATATCGATGCTCAATGGTTAACAAATACTAAATATGTCAGCAAAACCATGGGTGGAGCAGATACCCTTTTCGGAGTTAATTTTGCTGACGGAAGGATTAAAGGGTACGGTTATCAAAGAAGAGGAATGAGGCGTGAAAAGAAATTCTATGTTCGTTATGTTAGAGGGAATATATCATATGGAAAAAATCATTTTTTGAATAATAAAAATGGGACAATAACAGATAAAGCAACCGGCCTTATGTGGATGCAAAATGACAGTGGTAAATCTATGAAATGGCAGCAGTCTCTTGCTTATGCAGATAACTTAAAATATGCTGGATATAATGATTGGCGTCTTCCAAATGCAAAAGAACTACAAAGTATTGTAGACTATACACGTTCTCCTGATGCGACTGATTCAGCAGCCATAAGTTCACTCTTTAATATTACTTCGATTAAAAATGAAGCAGGTAAAAAAGACTATCCCTGTTTCTGGACTTCTACTACACATCTTGACGGTCCAAATCCTGGAAGAAGTGCTGCATACATAACATTTGGAAGAGCCATAGGTAAGATGCATGGAAAAATAATGGATGTTCATGGTGCAGGAGCTCAGAGAAGTGATCCAAAGACAGGCAGCAAAACATTCAGAGGTCCACAGGGTGATGCTATAAGAGTATATAATTATGTCAGATGCGTAAGAGGCGGTTCTGTAAAACACAGAACAAAAGAACCATATGTGAATAAAAATAAATATCCTAATAAAATTACACTAGAACAAAATCATTATTTCTCAAACAGCTCTTCAAAACTGAAATCTAACTTGAATCCAGGTAGAAATAATTTTGTTTCAAGACTTGATAAAAATGGAGATAACAGAGTATCAAAAAATGAATTTGACGGTCCTAAGAACAGATTCAGTCACCACGATACAAATAATGACGGATATATAACAGAAAATGAAGCACCAACAGGACCTCCACCGGGTAAAGAAGAATCAGGCGGTAGAAATTAAAATCTCCTAAATATTTTAATTTGTTATAATAGTATTTAAAAGAGATTACATTTCTGTATAGAATGGTATTAAGTTATTAAGGCTGCTCTACTCTCCATTAACATTTTTTCATGTACCCTTTTTGCCTGTAATACAAAAGCCTCAAGGTTTGCCTCGATGAGCTGCGGAAAAGGATTTCCATCAGTTTCTATTGCCAAAAACGGAAGAGTTTCAAGTTCTTTATATATAAGAGCTTTTTTATTCCAGTTATTAAGACGTTGCTTCCCCGCAATGTTCATCTCTTTTTTCAAAATGGATTCAGCTACTCTGGACGGCATACATCCAAAAGGACCTATCGAAATAACTCCGCAGGATTTATCCAGAATTTCATGTAAAGCAAGAGAGACTGTAAGTATCGATTCACCTAGAAAGTTCTTATCAATTAAATGATCAACATTATCAATAGCTTCATCAACATTGACATCATCATAAAAATACAATCCAGATTTAGCCATACTGTTTTTCATATCTTTAGCTATCTTTTTATTCATATATATAGCTATATTTAAAAACATGGTCTGCAGCAAATTTAAATTGAAGTTGTCGAATCCATTTTTTATACAAAATAAACTATAATCTGCATACTCTATAAGTGGTGCTATATGGACAGCAAAACCGTGATCTTCAAGATATTCCATAAGGTTCATTTTTGAAAATTCATCATTTCTAACATAAATTTCACCAGTCAGAGTAATGACAGGTACATCAATAGGTTCTTTTTTTAATGGAATTTTCTTCAATGTCTCAGAAATTCCACACAGGAATTTTTTAAAAGATCTGGTATTTTTTCCTTCAATATAGGAAATTATTTTGTCCCAGCAATTATCGAGAGTTCTATGAGCTTCAACTGGGTTATTTGCTGTAACAGACAACATACTCTCAATATCACCAAAAATATCAGCTAGGTTCACGCCTCGCCCAATATCATAAAGAAATCCTCTTCCAAACACCTTATATAAAGTACTAAATCCAGTGTCATTAACAACTAAAAGGGATACATTTCGTATTTTATTTTTTTTCAAATAATTAGTAAAAGCTACCTGGTATTGTCCAAATCTGCATGGTCCATCAGCCGCTCCCATCAAAAAAAGAGTAACTTTATCAGGATTTTTTATATTTTCTATATAATTAATAAAATTACCTGAAGTCAATATATAAGGTAAACATTCTTTGCATGAAGTATTTTTTCTGCCATAAAGCAGACAGTCATTGTTGGATACAGGTAAATTTACCGCATGTATTCCAGTTGCTTTTAATGCTGCTGTGATAACATCTCCAAGCCTTCGCCCCATGGGAGTAACCAACAATTCCACTCTAGGATCTTTAAAATTTATTTTTTCACCGTAAGATGAAATAACGTAACTGTCTTTACCAAGATATACTTCTGCAGTTTTATATTCTTCTTCCGGTTTTTCCACATGATTTGAAGTTTCAAAGTAAGTGCTCATAACATCTACAGCCGCTTCAATACGGGTATCTATACCGGCATCAGCAGTATGCTGGTCTAATTCTATTGTCAAAGAAGGTTTGTTATTCATCTTCTCCCGGAAATAGTCAATAAGAAATGAATCAGGACCGCATGAAAAATTAGTTATATAAAAACCAAACAGGTTATCTCTTGATTTGACAAAATCTGCTGCAAGCAAGATCTCCTGACCAGAAGCCCAATACATATTATATTCTATATTGGAAATTTCATAAGGCAGCATTTCATGAGGTATAATAAGATGTCCTCTAGTAGTTACTTTATGCGGAATTCCCATATTAGTGTCGCTGTCAAATGCATTATATGGACGGCCAAAAAGAACAATAGCAAATTTACTTTTATCCTGATCCAATTTTTCAAGGGCCTTCTTTCCAAGTTCTTTTAAATTATTTTCAAAACTTTTCTGCATCAAACATGCCTTTTTCCAAGCAGTTTTGACAGTATTTCCATGCAAACCGATTGAACCAGCCATTTTTACAATATCATTTGCTGCATCTTCATAAGCATTTTGCATATTAAGAACAGGAGTAAGTAATACAGTTGTAGAGTTTTCTAATTCATTTCTGTAAGTTGATTTCAAGTAATAAGCTTCAGCCTGAATAAATACACAGTTTTTTCCTGTTTTTTTGACATCACCATCACTTGTGGGAACTGTTATGATGTGTGGTAAAAAAATATAATCTGGATTTTTCTTTAATAAATTATAAAAATTACCATGACTGACCTCTGCCGGAAAACAGAAAGCAGCTTCTTTGCGTGATCTTCCTTCCGTAGCATTCTTATCAGATAAAATTACCTTTAATCCAAGTTCAGAAAAGAAATTAGAAAAAAGAGGATAAAAAGAATGAGTCAAAAATGAACGTGGAATACCAATCACTTTTGTATTTTTGGCTTGACTATCAAGACTGGGACCATATTTCTGAAATAAAAGTTTCTCTCTTTCTATCACAAGATCAAGTTCACCTGAAACATTCTTTTTACCAATTCTTAAATTGTAATAGAGGTCACAAATACCACCAAAGGGATAAACTTTATTATTAATTTTAATGCGGGAAATCTCACATTTACGATCACATTTTTCATGCCCACCAGCACAAATAAATGGCGATTCGTTTTCGACTGCCCTATTCGCTAATTCATTCAAATCGAACAGTTTATTTGAAGTAGAAAGTTTACTACGGTTAATAACCTCTAAAGCAACTCCATAGGCCCCCATGAGCCCAGGATCTGCCGGGACAATAATATTAGCTTTTAATAAAGATGCCATAGCAAGAGGTATTGCTTTATTATAGCATACTCCGCCCTGCATAAAAATTGTATTCCCAATTGATCTAGAACTCTTAACACGATTCAGATAGTTCATACAAATTGAATAAACCAAACCAGCTAAAATATCGTTATTACCTACATTTTCCTGTATGGCTCTGTTTATATCACTAGAAATAAAAGCAGAACACTGGTCAGAGAAGTTCAACGGATTATTTCCTTTAATAGCATTAGATGCTATATCCTCCATTTTCACACTGAGCAATTCACCTGCAGATTCTTCAAGAAAGGAACCTGTACCTGCACTGCAGGCTTCATTCATAGCATAATCAGCAGGTATTCCATTAGTCAGCGAAGTATACTTGGCATCTTGCCCCCCAATTTCGAAAATCGTATCTACATTGGGATTATAATGCGCAGCAGCGGTAGCATGAGCTATTATCTCATTAATTACGTTTTTTGTCAACGCATGCAGTCCTGCTATCTGCCTTCCTGAACCTGTTACACCCAACCCAGAGATTGTAAAATTAACATTTTCAGTTTGTTTTGCTATCGCCGAGTAACATTCTCTGGATGCTTTTATCGGATTTCCATTTGTACGTAAATAAATTGATGAAAGAATTTTTTTATCAGATCTCCTCACAAGAACAGCTTTTGTAGTTGTAGAACCTACATCCAGCCCCAGTATGCAATCATCATTCTCATTTAAAACATCACGGTATGACTCAGTATTTTGAACAAAAGTATCCGCTGATTCAAGAGGAGGCAGTCTGTTAAAAAACGAATTTAATTTATCTTTTAAAAATACGTTATTTATACTATCGGGAAATACTGCTGATGATTTTTCAAATCCACAAACAGCGGCGCCGTATGCTTCAAATATAGGAGAAATCTTACTCACAGATACATCCTTATACCTTTCTTTAAAAATCTTCATCAACTTTTTATTTTCAGTACCTCCTCCAGTTATCAGAATGTATTCAAAGGGTATATCTTTAATTAATTCGTCTACCTTATCTGCAATCATACAACAAAGACCTGCTACAATATTTTCTATAGGTTCACCTTTGTTAAGGGCATGAGTACAGTCACTTTTACAAAAGACACTGCATCTACCTGCAACTTTATAGGGATTGCCCTGACTAGCCAAGTTTGAGACTTCCTCTATTTTTATTCCCATTCTACGTAATTGCTGAATAAAAAAATCACCAGTCCCCGACGCACATTTATTCCCGGTATGAACAGAAACTATTTTTACCTGATTATTTATTTTATAAACAAATGTATTTTCACCGCCTAAGCTAACCACAAGGTTAGGTTTTGTTACATCATTACATTCATTTAAAGCATATTCGACAGCTTCTGGTTCAGATATAGTAAATGCATTCAATGCTGTTCTGAAAGATCTTCCTGTGACTATAAATCTGTCAATATCGGTATTTCTTTTATCTTTAAGAAGTTTTTCCAGTGTTTTATGAGGATTCCCCTTATGATAAATCACATTTTTATCAATTATACTTTTTGTTTTTTTGTGATTTTTCAACAAAACATACTGTATAGTTGAAGAACCAACACACACTCCTAAAGATAGCATATATTCCTCTATTTCATAAAATTACATCAGAACAACAATATAGTGAAAGAATATTAAATTATTTATGTACTATTTTATAACTACTTTCTATATAAAAGTAGAATATAAGCATTTACTTTACTCAATTACTCTGCATTTGAGATATCAATTATGCTGTATT
>DASCNA010000148.1:0-24738 GCA_036011305.1 Victivallales bacterium | reverse complement strand
GAAATTTTTAAAACCTACAAAGAAAGTGTAGTTCATGCAGTGGCTTCAATGGGTGATGTTTCTGAACACATGAATTAACATAAAACTTATAATGCATTACTGATCAGATAGTTCTATTTCGCGACAGCGACTATATAATATGAAGGGTGATTTAACATACGCTGTTGAATTCTGGTTGAATTATGATGTATTGATGAAACAGTTGTATTCTATTTTTTTTGCAAAAACATATAAAAATTATGCTACAGTTAGACTTGTACTGGATGGTGAAGGACATTTATTATACTTACCTACTCAAGAATATAAACTCCTGTCAATGCCTTTAAACACTTCCACTCTATTTCCCAAAAACGGTAAAAATACAAAAATTAATACAAGCTTGCTGCAATCATCAGACCCTGAAGTACAAAAAATGGCAAAACATTTAATTACTAATAATCATGGAGAATTAAACGTAAAAATAAAAGGAGAAACATATCTCCTTTTTTTTGAAACACTACCTGTTAACAACTGGACTATTGCTGTGCTGATAAAAAAATCAGAACTTTACCAGCCATTAGTACAGGTAGAGAATACCTTCGATCTTATATTCAATAAAACTTATGAAAATTATATTATCAGTTTTGCATTAATCCTTGTGATAGGTTTATTAATTTCTTTTTTCATATTCAGAAAAATATTTATTATTCCTGTAGAAACTTTAAGATACAATTTTGTAAGATTGGGTAGAGGTAACTTCAACCTTAAACTAAAAGAAAAAGGAATAAGAGAAATATTTGATCTATCAAAAACTTTTAATGAACTAGGTGTTCAGCTAAAACATTATACTTCCAACCTGGAACATGAAATCAAAACCAGACAGTCGATTGAAACTGAACTTGAAATTGCAGGTAGATTGCAGAGTTCTGTCATTCCTAAAATAACTGATAAATTTAAGAGTGCAAAATTTGAACTTTATGCAAAGCTCATTCCTGCAGAAGAGATGTCGGGAGATTTCTATGACTTTTATTATATCAGAGAAGATGTTCTTTCCATAGTACTAGCTGATGTTTCAGGCAAAGGTCTCTCTGCGGCTTTCTACATGAGCATGTCAAAGGCTATTATTAAAGAAGTCTGCCTGACTTTAAAATCACTGGATCCGTCAAAAGCTTTAAATAAAATTAATAAGATTTTATGTAAAAGTGATGACTCCTGCATGTTTCTCACAATGTACCTGATTTTCTATAATATTAATACAGGAAATGTTGTTTACTCAAATGCCGGTCATCATGAATTCATTACTGTAGATAAAAACAGCACTACTGAAGTTACCGGTATATTAAACAATTTAGCTATTGGGTTGGCAGAAGATGCTGAGTATTCTAATTCAGAATTAACATTATCCCCCGGACAGGTATTAGCTGTTTATACCGACGGTATAACTGAGGCGCCTAATAAAAACGAAAATGAATTTGGAACAGATAAACTTGAAGAAATTTTTATCAAAAATAATGATAAAAACCTTGATGAACTGGGCAATTCAGTGATTGATGAGGTTCTTGAATTTCAGGATGAAAATAAATTTGACGATATAACCCTTTTAATGCTAAAAAGAAAAGAGTAAAATGGCTGACTAAAAATATAGCCAGCACTATGATTTAATCTTCATATCTTTCTATATCATTATCACGGACACTTCTGCGGCGTTCTATGATATCTTTAACATCATCTTCTCTTATTATTTCTTTGTGCTCTCTGGCAGGTTTTTCTCTGTTCTCTCTCTTATCATCAGACATTTTAATTTTCTCCTTCAATTACTTATTTATAAAACATTATACTTCCAATGGTGACATTAATTCAATGTAGTTAAGATAATTTTTAGTTCATATGTTACCTTTATCAATATTTCAAAAATAATATACTTTTTGTATTGAATTTAAACTATTGTATTACTAATTTAAAAAACCTTTAATAAAAACTGCTTCAATCAACTTAGTAAACAAAGGATGAATATAAATATAAAATTCAATTATCATAAAAAGCTGATATTTTCCTATCAGGTAGAAATCCATAATACTAAAATATAGGGAAGTTTAACTGAGTACATAATTCTATATATAAAAGAACTCATAATTAATTATGAGTTAAAAGTATCTAATTAGAGAAAAATTTTAACTTTACAATTAATATTTAAAAGTATAAATAAAGGATTTTACAATGAAGCTGCTTGATGAGATGAATTTTAAGGATTTCGAGGACTGCAATTTTAAGCTTTTCCCATTTGGTATAAAAGTACAGAAAAAGGATAAAAATATTTATATACATGGCGTTTCTATAGATGAAGGTTTGTACTTCAGTGATGAAAATAAATTATATTATAGTGAAGAAGATTTTTATAAAGCTCTTCGAAAAAAATAAATTAGCAATAAAGACAACCTGCACTAAAAGAGTGCGATATTCTAAGGCGAAAAGATGAAAAAACCTGTAAAAATTATTATATCTATTATTGCTGTATTAATCATATTATGTATTGCAGCTTACTTTATTTTAACCAGTTCATTCTTCTTAAAAAATTATGCAATTCCATATTTAGCCGATAAAAATGGATATAATATAAAATTAAAAACCATCGAATTATCGCCTTTCGGTTCTACTTTAAAAATCAGTGACCTTAAAATTGATTCGCAAAAAGGACTTGTTTTAAGCACTTCTAAATTTGATGCTTCTATCAGTTTTTTTGAACTTCTCGGCGGAACACTAAAAATTAATAAACTTGATTTAGATAAAACATATATAACCATAAGAAATCAAAAACCTAAAATAGCTGCTTCCACTTCAACTGCACACACTTCAACTTATTCCAATAATAAGAACCCAAAACAGATAGTGAAAAGTAAGAAAGAAACTACTAATAGTAAACTCAAACTGGATATTAATAACATTAATATTAAAGATTTAAATATTAAATACATAGATGATAACACTACAGCAGCACTGTCTAAATTTAATTTGACTTTAAATCACTTTAGCCCAGGAGAAGAAGGGGTATTAAAATTCAACGGCAAACTAAAATTCTCTCCTAAAAACCAGAAAACAATCAGTGGCAGCATAAATAGTACAACCAGAATAACCTTATCTACAGATAATTTTTTAAATGAAATAAAATCCTACACTAAACTTACTGTAGGCAATACTGTTACTCCTGTAGTAGTCAATCTTCAGACAACAAATAAATCAGACAACAAATATTTTGATTTGAGTTTAGATGCAAAAAACATAATGCCTGATCAAATTATAAAGACATTTATTGAAGGGAAATATCATAATACATCAGTAAAGATTAAATCAGTAAAACTGAATATTCAGGGTGATTATTCTAATAATTCAATAACTGGCTTACAAACAAAAATCAATTTAACTGATACTGATATTAACTCAGAAGGAAATTTCAGTTTTAAAACTAATAGTTTGAATACAAGCATAGACATAAATAATCTAAAGGAAAAAATAATATCAGTTAACAAACTAATTTTGAAAAATACCTTCATTAAATTTATAAATGGTTCTTCTTCTTTTGCGCTGAATAACTCTAACATTATTATTAATGATTTAGGTAGTAATAAAAGTGGTACAATTAAACTTAACGGAGACATTGATTTGACCTCCAACAACAACAATGTTAAAGGTTTTATTTCCGGAAAGACTAATCTTTATTTGAATAAAAACTATTTCCCGGAAAAAATTAATTCCAATACAAGATTAAAGGTTGGAGATACAATTACTCCCATAACTGTGACTATGGCCAGCAATAAAGAGATTGCAAGCAACAAAGTTCCATTCTCGCTGAATATAAAAATAAACAACCTTAAACTTCAACCTCTGGCCGGAGCTTTTTATTCGGGGCCATACAGTGCAACTAAAGGTAGCATCAAATTAGCAGATATCAGCGTTAAAGGTAATAATCTTAAAGCCTTTGAAGATTTTTTACAGTCCAGAAATTCTAATATTGAAGGTTCGGCAGCAAATACAGATATTGAATTAAAAGATATAAATATCGCTGATGGCAGTAAACTGCTTTTTACCAGTGAAAACTTTAATACATCTTTTAATTTAACAGATCTTATATGCGGAAATATAACACTGAATAAGCTTTATATGGATAATTCGGTAATAAAATATGCACAAATTAAAAAAGAGAGTATTAAAACTGAAAAACAAAATAGAAATATTAAAATTTCAAAAACTAACACTGCTGCAACAAAAACAAAACCAGTAAAAAAATCCAAGCAAATAATCAGTTTGAAAAATATAAAAATCAAAAATCTTGATATTGATTACACATTAACAGTACCTGAAGATATCAATAAATCTCTTTATGCCGGTATCAGAGACGGAAATATCAACATACCATCATTAAAGACAGATACTCAAAGCAGTGTAGATATTTACGGAAAAATACTGGCCGCTGTTGGGCATAAAGAAAATGTTATGACAGGTATTCTGAATAGCAAAAGCAATTTCTACTTGGACAGCAAAAACCAACCGATAAATATCGTCTCAAACAGTACATTTTTAGAAAACGGATCTAAATATCCAATCAGAATCATTCTTAATTCCAAAGGAAATGGAGACAATTCACCTTTTGAAATTTCTGCTACTGCCAAAGAGTTCCCCTTAGCCCCTGTTTTCAAAGCCCTTGCTCCAGGAGTTTATAAAAAAACTACAGGAACATTAACGTCATTGAATTTCCATGCAAATGGAAACAACATTAATAAATTTGATGTTAACAAAATAAAATCAAATATTTATCTTACACTGACAAATACTTCTATTCCTGTTCAGGTAAATAAAAATGATACGATTGAAGCTGTATTTATTCCTCTGGAAATAATTTCAAGTTTAAGTGACAATACGCTGCTAAAAATCCTACCACCTAATGTGACACAGGCTTTCAGGCAGGCTGACTGGATAGTAAACAAGAAAAAAATGCTGGATATTTCTGAAGGTTTAATTGAAATAAGCATGAATAACGGAATTATTGATATTAATAAATTTGATATTAAAGGAACTCAGAATAACGGTTTAAACAGTTTAACTCTCAAGGGTACTATTAATAATATAAACAAAGATCTTAATTTAAGAAATCGAACTGATTTCGCAGGTATAATTTTCCCTGTACATATTACCGGAACAATAAGTAAACCTCAAACAAACACTCAGCAACTGGTTGCTGGCCTGCTGCAGAATAATTCTGCAAATGCAATAAAAACAGGGGGTGATATTGCTGAAAGTATATCTAAAACAATAGATAATATAAAAAATAAAAATTTAAACGAAATTCTTGCTCCTCAAAATAATACCACCACTGACAACGCAGGTGATGCTACCTCCCAGCAGGGACAGGGAAACAGAAAAGAATTATCTAAACCGGCAAAGCAGGTAATAAATATTCTTGACGGTTTCTTAAATAATTGAACAGGAACATAAGAAGATCAGAAACAGTATACCCATTTACATATTTATTGCAGTAAATTATAATTACTGTAATAAATATTTACTTTTTTCTGCAGGTACTAACTGATGAGTGAATTTATAACCATAACTGAAGCAATAAAATTAACAGGTAAAAGCAAGTCAACAATAAGACGTTTTGTTTTAGCTCATAACGATAATGAAGCTATAATAAAAAAAGAATTTAATTCAAACAATAGACCTTTATATAAAATCAATAAAGATTTCATCCTTTCATACTTCAGTATTTTTAAACAAGATACAAGTTCTGTTGAATGTGATAGTCTAGATAAAGATAATACAGATGACAAAAAGATACTGTTAATTCATGAAAAACTGTTGGATCAGAAAAAACAGTTTAAAGTCATTTTAATATCATCTATTTCAGTTTTCATTATAATACTTATATTCGGCTTTTACTTTTACAATAGAGTTATATCAAAACTTGATAACGAACTGACAATTTACAAAAGTTATCAGGAGAATAACCAGAGAAACTATGATACCAGTAAGAAAGATTTAAAAAATGCTTATAAAACTCTTCTTGATGAAAAGCAGAAAGAGATTTATGAACTAAAATCAGAACTCAGTGAACATAAACAAAAATTAACAGCAGCAGAAAAACATATGCTGGAACTTGAAAATGATAAACAAAAACTAATTAATAAACTTCCTCCTAAACCTGTAAATTAAGGAAAAATTTTATTTTCCAGTATTTATATGAACCAATTTTACCGGATATAGATATTTATATTTTACATGTTGAGGAGAATGATCTCATAGAAAAATTGCCTGATCTTCTAAAAGTAGAAGATAAAAGGTGCACAACAGTAATTTTTGGCTGTACATGTCCGCACGACAGGGCATATTTTTGATTCACTTTGCCCGTTAAACATCCATCCAAAGTTCTGAAAAACTAATCATCATATGGTTATTCAGATCAACAATAGATCAAGTATACCTGCATATTTATAAAAATTTCTTTACAGTATAACTCCCGATTGAATAAAATTTTTTGTGCAAAAATAGTTTTTTAATATTCTTTTATTCAATAAATTTCTATTAAATATCATTGCTTAGAATGAACTAATTATTTATAATTTTTTATAAAATCATAGTATAAATAAAGTATCTTTAATACAAATGAGCTTTTCGCAAAAAGAAAAACTTTCAATTCTAACAGCATCTTCCCTTTGCATCCTGTGTTTCTTTTTCTCTACAATATCACACCTTTTGTATGATGATGAAATAAAGCATTCTGACTTAAATATTTTATCTGATAGAATGTTATACTCATCTGAAGTATTTGGCCGTATAACAATATTCTTATGTTTTCTTGGTTTATTAATTTTAATATATTATTCTGGCAAAAAAATTGTTTTTAGCCATAGAAGACAGCTTCCATGTAAATTTTATTACATTTCTATATTAATTATGATATTGTACTTAATACCTTATAACCCAATCAGCATGACATATATTTTTAATCACGTATATATTCTGAACTACATTCTTTTCTGGGACATAATGCATTATATAGGAATTGTTCTTGTTATTATTTTTATTTTCAAAACATTGAGCGAGTGATTTAATATGAATATAGAAAAAAGGCTGCAGGTAATTCCTACAGCCTTTTTTATTTTCGCTTATAATCTATCTATAAGATAAAAATAATGCAATACTTTCATCTTATATAAAAATTAATCATCCATTGTTGTATTAAGTATTTTTGAAGTATCCTTATTCACTAATATTTCATATTCAAGGTTTTTACTGTCATATGCTTTTACTTCCCAGGAAACACCTTCATAATCAATGCTTGATACATTATACGATTTAGCTTGTACTGCTTTAACAGCATTCTGCAGTGATGTTATAGCTTCAGGTGGCTCTAAATCATTTTCCTTTTCCTGCTTTACTTGAGTAAGTTTTGAAGTTTGTGTATTTAAAACATATTTTGTTTCAGTATTATTAGCCTGAGTAACCAATTCCCACTGCCCATCGTCGAATTCTATTGTTTTTATATTCTTTAAACCGTCTTTTTCTGCGGCCTGAATTACTTTATCAATAGTAACTCCTGAATTCTGCAGTGCTACCGAATCATTGTCTGCAAAAAGCATGCCTGAAAAAATTGTTATAGCAAATACTGCTATTAAACTTAATAATCCTTTGTTTTTCATAATCGTTCTCCATTTTGTAACTCTGTTATTTTTCTGTGATTTGAATCAATAAATTATTTTTAATAAGGAGTTGTAAAATAGAATCAAATTATGACTTGTCAAATAAAAAATTTTTGAGTGAATGTACTCATAGCCAGACAATCAAAATTAAAGATTATAATTCATATTATATTCACTATAAGCATGTTATATATTAATATTTATTACATTTTGAATGGTTCATATGAATAAATTCGAAGAGTACATTAACTTTTATCATTAATGTTTGCGTTGTTTTATTTTATTAAAACTTACAACTCATATTGAGCAGTTTCAGCTCTATATACAAATTGAAAGTGCTATGTTACTTACTAAGGCAGTACTTTCTTTGTTGAAGATATTCATAAAACTTTAATTTAATACTGAAAAAATTGTATTTTCATTACTTATTGATATCAATATTTGATAAAGAAAGAAAATATTATTTCATATAAAGGCGGATATATACATTATTTTCAATATCAGTATATTCTTCAGGTTTAATATTTTTTAATGATGCTATTTTTATACATGGACTGTATGCTCTTGGCTTTTTACCGTCAATATAAACTGTATTTCCATAAAAAAGTGCAATAGCAGCCATTGAACCATCGGGAGACTTCCAGTAAACAACATCTCCGATATCAAATATTTCCCTGGCATCAGAAATAGGATAAGATATATCAATGTTGACGGTAAAAAATATTTCTCCCTGTACGTTTACTACATCACCTGCAAGAGGCAATTTTTTGATGACTTTTTTACAAATCTCTGAACTTTGGTCTGAAATTAACTCATAACTGTTTTCAGCTATTTCTAAGATCAGTTTTTCTGCTTTCATAATTATTCACCTTTATATGATATTGTGATCATTTTAAAATCTTTTAGTATAGCTGTGGCAATAAGGCCTTTTTCCTGTTTTTTTATAGTAGTTTTGATGATATTCTTCAGCTTTCCAGAACTTATCGGCAGGTATCAGCTCTGTTGTAACATTATATTTTCTGCTTTTCAATGTTTTAATTAAACCTTTAGTAATTTTCCTCTCAATTTCATTATTATAAAATACAGCAGAGAGATACTGCTCCCCAATATCAGGTCCCTGCCCGTTCGATTGCGTAGGATCATGAATTTCAAAGAAAAATTTTGCAAGTTCCTCATAACTGATTTCTGATGGATTATATACAACTTCAACTGCTTCCAGGTTTCCTGTATTTCCTGAACACACTTCCTCGTAAGTCGGATCATTTTCATTTCCCCCCATATAGCCGGAAAAAACAGAAATAACACCATCTTTTGTTCTGAAATAGTATTCTATACCCCAGAAACAGCCACCAGCAAAATAAGCCTTTGCTGTTTGTTTTGGTTCAATAGCAGGGATAAAATTTAATGAAATAGAATTAACACAATGCCTGGTGTTTTTATCCGTCAGGAATTCACCTTCAAAAACATGTCCAAGATGAGCTCCGCAGTTGGCACATAATATTTCGATTCTTATTCCATCCGGATCAACTTGTCTTCTAACTGATCCTTTAATTTCATCATCAAAACTTGGCCATCCGCATAATGTTGGGAATTTATCTTCCGATTTATATAATTGTGAGTTACATCTTTTACATATATAAGTTCCATTTTCTGTAAAATTATTATATGTACCTGAATTGGGCAGTTCAGTACCTTTATAGATAATTACTCTTTCTTCTTCAGGAGTTAAATCATTGTATTTAGAACTTTTCATAGTTTTGTCTACTTAAAGTAAAATTGGAATTAATATGAATAAATAAAATAATATTTTTTGGAAATTAATCATTTGTTATAAATAATAAATTATTTTCGTTTCAATATAAGAAGTGTAATATCATCAAACTTATCTCCGTTTTGGTATTCCAGAACATCATTTATAACAGCATCTCCCAATTCTGTTACCTCAAGTTTATGGTTTTTCGTAAGCACTTTTTCGAGATTTTTATTTCCATACTCATTATTGTCAGTATCAGGTGCCTCTGTAATACCATCAGTAAAGAAAACCACAGAAGAATTATGTTCTATTTGCAATACAGCATTCATGTATTCAGCTTCACAGTGTAATCCAATTGCCATGTTGTTATGTATACCTGTAGCCTCTGTATTTCCATCACTATCGATATGAATAAATTCATGATGCCCTGCATTAGCATATTTTAATTCACCAGTTTCTATATTATAAAATCCTAAATACATTGTGAGAAACATTGATGAATCGTTATCTCGGCAGAGAGTTTTGTTGACATAATCTAATATAATTCCTGGGTTCAAATCCGATTTAATTTTTAAGCACCTTTCTTTTATGATAGCTTTTGACATACTCATAAAAAAAGCTGCTGTGATACCTTTCCCTGATACATCTGCAAGAACAATCGCCAGCTCATTCTTAGTGATAAAGAAAAAATCATAGAAATCTCCAGACATTTCTTTGGCCGCAATCAGTTTTGCATATAGTTCAAATTCACCTCTTATAAACTCATTGGTTATATCTGGAAGAACTGATTCCTGGATTTCACCGGCTATTTTTAATTCAGTTTCAATTGACTGCCGGGCTTTTACTTCTTCTTTTAGATTATTAGTAAATTCTTCTAACTGCAATCCAAGATTATTAAACGATTGTGTCAAATCAAATATTTCTCTAGTACCTCCTTCTTTTATTTTAATCTTAAATTTTCCTCTCCCAAGTAGTTGTACATTATTTCTTAAACGTTCAACAGGTATAATAAAAAGTCTTTTAAAAAATATAAAAGAGAGAAACAACCCAACTATTAACAATACAGAAAAACTTACGATGAAATAAATAAATAAATTATTGGAAATTTTATTGAAGATATATTTGATTTTATGCAATGGTTTATAAAGAGAAGAGTATTTAACAAGAAGTGTAATATTCCATTTATTAGCTGGTAGCGAATAAAAAATGACAAGATAGTCTACTCCTTTAAGATTTACATGCATTGTGCCGCTATCATTTTCCATAAGATATCTTCCCAATGCTTTAACTATAGGATTGGTTGAGTTCAGTAAATTCATATTATATATACTCTCTGAATCCATAGGCATAGGTTTATTTTTAAATGGTAAAGATAAAAGCTTTGCTGTCTTTATAGGAAGGTATAGAGTATTTCCTACATCGCTTATAAAGAGTTTAATTATATCATATTTTTTGTACTCATTACCTGAAACGAGATTATATATATCTGATATAACTAACACATATAAATATGAATAAGCATATAAAGAACAGAGTATTTAACCTGAGTCGTTTCATTTTAAAATATTTTTAGAAAAAATGATAGATCTTTTATAAATTATAAGATTTTACTACAAACATTTCAACGACAATGATATTGCAGTGAATTGTGATCAAATAATAACAACACTTTTTTTCCAAAAGCAATATGGTTTTTTAATATTTATATGCGTTCTGCAATATAATAGTAAGTAAAGCATGTATTAATAAATTGTAAGAGTAGAAACTCAGTCTAAATGGCACCAGTCTGTATGAAAAAACTCTCCTCTCGGTTTATCTATTCTCTCATAAGTATGTGCTCCGAAATAATCACGCTGAGCCTGCAATAGATTTGCAGGCAGTCTTTCTGTCCTGCAAGAATCATAATAGCAGAGTGCAGATGAAAATGTAGGTACTGCTACGCCATATTTAACTGCCAGAGATACTACATTCCGCCATGAATCCTGACATTTATCAATTATATTTTTGAAGAAAGGATCTAAAAGTAAATTAGAAAGTGACGGGTTTCTGTCAAAAGCTTTTTTAATATCTACTAAAAATTTTGCCCGTATTATACACCCACCCCTCCATAACTGAGCAATATTTCCGTAATTTAAATCCCAATTGTATTCTGCTGAAGCACCTCGCATTAATTGAATCCCCTGTGCGTATGAACATATTTTAGAAGCATATAATGTTTTTCTAATAGCTTCGATAAGTTCCTCCTTATCACCTTTAAAGACATGTGAAGGTCCAGTTAGTTCCTTAGAAGCATCAGTTCTTTCTTTCTTGAAAGCGGACAGACATCTTGCAAAAACAGCTTCAGCTACTGTAGGTATTCCAATACCAAGTTCCAAACTGCTTTCACTTGTCCATTTACCAGTACCTTTCTGCCCTGCAGTATCTAAGATCAAATCAACAATGTATTTGCCTGTTTCAGGATCTTTTTCTCTAAAAATATTACTGGTTATTCCAATCAAATAACTATCAAGTTCCCCTTTATTCCATTCGGCAAAGACATCATGAAGTTCTTCATTATTAAGATCTAAAATATTCTTCATCAATGAATACGCTTCGCAGATCATCTGCATATCACAGTATTCTATACCATTATGGGCCATTTTTACGTAATGTCCTGCTCCGTCACGGCCTATCCAGTCACAGCATGGTTTTTCATTTTCTACTTTAGCCGCAATAGATTGTAGAATATTTTTAATATGAGGCCATGCATCAGATGCACCGCCCGGCATAATGGAAGGTCCATTTAATGCTCCTTCTTCTCCTCCTGAAACACCGGCTCCGACAAAATAAAAACCTTTTTCACTTAAGTAGTTAGTTCTTCTTTTTGTATCATAAAAATGACTGTTTCCGCCATCAATTATAATATCACCCTGCTCCAGATAAGGCAAAATCGCTTCTATTGTCTGATCAACAGGTTTGCCTGCTTTAATCATCATCATTACTTTTCTTGGGCGAGTTAAATTACTGCATAATTCTTCAAAACTTTTACATCCAATAATTTTTTTATTATGTCCTCTTCCGTTTACCAATTTTTCAATTTCTTCATATGTTATGTTGTATACAGCAACTTTAAAACCGTGATTTTCCATGTTTAATGCTAGATTTTTGCCCATTACAGCAAGACCTATCAAACCTATATCGGCTTTCGTATTCATATTTAAATTCCTTTTTACTATTGGAATTATATAATATCAGAACATTTAATATCGGTAATTAACAAATATCCCGGTGAATGTGTAATAGCAAATTCAAGCCCGGATTGAGCAATAACAGCATGTACAGTCACACCACATGACCAGAATACTGGAGTTTCATCCTGCTTTATTCTAATCGGATCACCGTAATCAGGTTTGCTGATGTCTTTAATTCCTATTTTTTCCGGTTCTCCAAAATGGAGTGGCTTGCCATTAGCAAAAACATATTTCTCTGACAACTCGTAAACTTTTTCTATATCTTTACTGGCTATTGGTCTCATTGCAACCGTAATATTGCCGTTGAATGGATATACAGGTTTACAGCGGATATTTGTGTTGAATAACGCTACATTTCTCTTTCCGTCAACATGCTTTAAATGAATATTTTCTTTTAGTAATATTTCGTCAACACTGACTGCTGAACCAAGTAAAAAAGAAACTAAATCTTCACGATACCATTTTAAAATATCCGGTTGCTCTTCAATCAACTTACCGTATTGGTAGATACTGTATCTTGGAATATCAGTTCTTAAATCGCAGTTTTTTGCCAGTTTCTTTAATCTGCATTCACCTGGATTTGTTATCTCAATTAGCGGGCAGGATTTTATATTCTTACGACTAAATTCTTGAAATGCTGAAAAATATTTACTGGGAAACATTGCTAAATTCACCTGGATGTACCCTAATGCCATTCCGATTGTAGGTTCCTCAAGTTTATTATTTCTAAACAATAACCTTAGTTCATTAGGTTTTTTATATGCAAATTCATTCATCTGTATATGCCAAAGTTATCAATTTATATGAGATAGTCTACGTAAAATATTCTTAATATAACATTAGGATTATAATAGATTATCCAAAAATATTCAGTAGATCTGTTATTTTTACAATAAAATTACAGCTTGAATTAATTAGCTTTTATAGAATTATATATTCGATCTACGATAAAATTCATATAATTTCTCTGAACAATCTCAAACTCAACATTTTGAAAAACTATACTTTTATTTTCAAAGACACTGAGTATAGATGATAAAACAAACAGACAGATAAAATCTATATCAAGTTCAAGGTTAATCAGTTTAGCTTCAACCATTTTTAGTAGTACAGGCTTAATTTTTAACATATAATTTTGGTGAATTATAATATTTTTATCCTCCTCCATTTTTACCCAATTAATTAATCGCAGTATTTTAGGATTACTTTTAAAAAAATTGAAATATGAATCAGTCAATTTAATCAACAGCTTCTTTAGATCAGTAAAATCATAATTTTCTACCTTTACATCTATCGAATACTTTGAAGATGAATCCTCCAGAACAGATTCCCATAATTTTTTCTTAGTCAGGTAGTGATGATATATCAAATTAATATTTACCTTTGCATCATTTGCTATATCCCTGATACTTGTACCTGTGAAACCCTTTTCAGTAAATAATTCAAATGCTGAAGATAGAATTTTTGCCCTGGTTTTATCTGCAGAACTGTGTTGCGATTTTACCATTTTAATCCTTTTTACTCAAATTTATATAAACATAAAGTAAAGATATGTATTCATAACTGTTCATTATTAATATCATATTATAAAAAAAAAACAATAAAGCAACACAACAAACTTGAACATTCGTTCAAATTCAATATATTATTGAACAGTCGTTCAATTTACAGTAAAATATAATTAAATAAGGAGTTTGATTTATGAAAAAAATAATTGGAATGATAGCTATTCTGCTATTTATGCTATCATCGATGCTAGTATATGCAGACACAATTAAAGATCAAAATTCGACAAATAATGGAGGAAAAATCGTAACCGCTAATCAGTACCTTTATCCTGGTGAGAAAATTATAAAAGCAGATGGCTACCCTGCTCTTGTCAAGTTTATTAAAGGAAATCCAAATAAACCTTTAATCATATTCATACCTGGCTATGCAAGTTTGGCCCGTTTGTCTTATGGATTTCCTGGCTGTAAAGAGAATGATTTTTTAAGTTATTGGCTGCATAAAGAAGGGTACTCTTTTCTGGGAATATCCTACCCAGTAAAAAATAAAGTGTTTTCAAAAGTTTATCCTGATTTCACAGTAACTGAATGGGGAAAACAGACTGCTGATATAGCTAAATTATTTGTAGATAAATATAAATTAAATAAACATATAATAGTTGCTGCATGGAGTATGGGAGGCAGGATAGCTCCGAGTATAAATATTGCAGCTAAAAAAGAGGGCTTGAATATTAAGTTATTTGTTGCTTTATCTTCTATACCTCCAATTCCGGGTTTTACAGATATGAGTTTCATGAACGGTATCAGACTTACACCCAAAGGGCTGGCAGATATGGCACCTTTAATTCCATGGTTCATCAAATGCATAAAAATCCAGGATAATATAAATGGCCATATTATTATACCATCCAATATCTATAAAACTCAATTTATGGGCGATACCCCGACAAATTTAATGGTTGGCAAAGGCAGTAGATTTATTAACGGGAAATGGACCAGAAATTATAATGCTTATTTATCAGATACCAGCGCCCTGAATTTGAAGGATTATCCATTAGTCGGAATAATTCATGACGTTGGAATATATAATCTACCTGTAGCAACACAGGCAAGCATATTCAATCAAAGTAACTGGGGTTTTATTATAGAGCATAATATATTCAATCTCATTACAAGAGGAAATAACTTGAATAAATTAACACCTGCTGAGTGGAAAAAATTAACTAAAACTGTAAACGATGCTCCAAATAATATGACTAAGACAATACATGGAACTCATTTCTTTTTTGTCGGTGAAAAAGGTGCTAAAGCCACTGCAAAGGACATATCCATTCTAATATCAAAAGTTAATAACTATAAAAAATATTCAAGGCATATTTAATAATTGTTGTCGGAGTTTTGTCTCCGACAATTCATTTTCTTTAAAATTAAGTTTAGGCAGTCAGTATGAAAACAGGAATTTTATATACTTTAATGGCAGGATTTTCTTTTGCTGTAATGGGAATTTTCATAAAAGAATTATCAGGAAAAATACCTGATTCAGAATTACTTTTTGCAAGATTTTTTGTGAGTTTATTAATTATAATTCCTATCATTTTAAAAAGTAATAATTTTAAATTAAAAGTAAAAATGCCTATGATTTTAATACTTAGGTGCACAGTAGCTTTTTTAGCAATAGCTTTTTATTTTTATTCCTTAAAATATGTTAGGTTAATTAATGTAGTCTTATTGACAAATACAGCACCAATATTTGTCCCACTGGTAATTTTTGTCATTATGCGTAGAAAAAAGTCAAAAAAGTTATTATTGGCAATATTTTTTAGTTTTATTGGAATAACAATTATCATAAAACCAACTTCTAACATTTTTGTTAATCCTTCGATTATTTTGGCCCTTATATCAGGAATATTTGCAGCAATGTCTATTGTTCTTTTAAAAATTTTCCTTATCTTTAATAGAAATCGATTTTTGGGAGCTCTTTTTTATTACTTTTTATTCAGTTCCATTATTTCAGGAATCTGCATGCTATTTGACTGGATCACACCAAATTTGCATCAGGTACTAATATTACTCTGCATAGGAATATCTGGAGCCTTATATCAATTTTTAATGATTCTGGCATTAAAATATATTTCTTCGAAACTGGAAAGTTCAATGATGTTCAGTTCTGTAGTTTTTGCCGGATTGCTGGGATGGCTGATATACAATATTACTCCAACAATAATTACCATTATGGGAATAGCAATAACTATAAGTGGAGCTATACTGATCATAATTTTAAGTTCAAAAGAGGGAAAGAAAAAATTAGTAAACTCTGCATAGTTTCTTGACTTAACATTTTAAAACACTGATCAATAAAAGCTAAAGTAAAAATCACAGCACTGTAGTAGATAGCGAACAGATACTTAGCTATATACAGGTCATCTTAAATCAGGATACTGGCCTATTTGATTTAACATTATTTCAAATGCATCATGTAATTCTTTAGACAATTTAATTATTATATTTATCAATTTCATTTTTATTTCCAGCTAATATTCTGTTATTAATTTTTGTTGTTTATTTAGATTTTAGAGATTTTAGCACATGAGACTTATAATGGGTGGACTATAACTCTCATATGCCAAAATCTATGACGGTATAGTGTTGCATTTTAAACTTTACTTAATAATGTAGTTTTTTCCTTTTTTTAGAATCAGGATATTCACCAAATGTAATTGCGTACATTATGGCATATGCTTTATCCATTTCCCTGCTGAATTTCTTCATCTTATCTTTTAATTTCATTTTAACATCCTTTCATTCAATTATTAACAACAGCATCTATTCTATCTTTTATTCTATAATATCTTAGGAATATGTTTATATAACAATTATCAATATTGAATAAATTAAAGATGTAACATATATTAAACTTATTATGTTAACTTTATGTTACATAATATATATAGTACAAAAAAATATTGAGTTAATTATGATTTTTTATACTGAAGAATTTAAACGCATCAGACAGGAAAAAGGATTATCTATACAGGATCTTTCGAAACAGAGTAATATTTCACGCACCTCTATATGGGCATGGGAAAACGGAAAACGCATCCCTTCTGCTAAAATGGTGAAATCTCTAGCCTACTGTTTGAATATCACTACAGAAATTATATCAGACTTAGCACCGGATATTGAAAGAAGTGACACTCATCTTGACTCCATTTCAAAATCATGGTTGTCGCTGGCTGATACAGAAGTAGAGAACCAATTAATAAATAAAGATCTTTTTCTGAAAAATATTGAGAAAATATATGATGATATTTCTCAATCTAAAATAATTATAAATTCAATACTGTCATATCTACCTACCATGTTTTACATAAAAGATTCAGGATTAAGATTTTTAACGGCTAACAAAATGTTTCTTGATACATATGGTTATAAAAATATAAGAGGTACCATTGTTGGTAGAAAAGATGATTATTTTTTTTCAAAAAAAGATGCTGAAGCCAATTATAAGCAGGATTTAGATGTGCTGACAAAAGGAAAAGCAATTATAAACCATAAAGATTATATTCCCGGAACCAGAAAAAAAAGATGGGGACTTATCTCTAAATATCCAATATTTGATATTCATAACAGAGTAGCCGGAGTTATCGGTACTTTTTTAGATATAACAGAGCAGAGATTAGCAGAGGAAGTACATGAAATATTAGCAATTAATATAAATTCAATGCGTGAAGGCTTTACTGTTTACGATCTTGAAAGAAAGAAATATGTATTTAGGAATAAAGCCATAGAAGATATCTTTGGTTACCCTTTTGAAATAATAAATAACAGGGATAAATGGTTAGAAATATGTGTACATGATAATGATAAAGAACTGATGCAGAGTTATATCAAAAAATCTTCATGGCCGACAGAATATGTCTATAGGATAAACAAGCCAGAATCAGGTATAAGATGGATAAAAACTAGAACATACAAAGATATATTGTATAGAGGAAAAAGCTGCCACATATCTATGGATGTCGATATTACCGAAGAAAAAGAAAATAATGTAGATATCGGAAAACAATATTTAAATTCGATGGATGAAGGATTGTTAATATTGGATAAACACAGTAGTAAAGTCGAATTTATCTCAAAGCAAACTGAAAGTATTCTTGGACTTGAAAAACTTGAATATGATACACAAATAGAGACTTTATTAGCAGGAAGCTGTGTTAAAAAAGAAGCTGATTTACTGGATTTTTTTAAGCATAGTGCCACTGGGAAAAAATTAAAATTTAAAAATAAACTGTTTCTTTTCAAGAATATCAGAGAATGCGAATATAAACAAAAAACATGCAAAATGTTCAGCATATATAATCTTGCTGATCTTTAAATTTATAGTGCGCAACCAAAAAAAGGTTCACTCAAATAATAAATCATCTTGTTATCGTTACTAATTTTTGTTTATACTTCTACAATTATTTTAACGTTACAGCTATACTACAGATAGACTTGTTGAGAGTCTAATAACATCAATATGCGATAGATCATATTGAAGAATTTATATAAAATAACTGAATAATCCATTCTGATTTTATAAACTATGATTAAAAAATTTAACTTATTAACAACACTATCTTTGCTAACTTTATTCTTAGTGATTACGGGGTGTATGAACTTTAATAAAAACACAATACCTCAAGTCCAAAACAAAGTTCCTATCACTAAACCTGATATAGCCGTAAAAGTGGGTGATTTTAAACAGTATTATAATGGCAAGATAGATACCAGAGGTATTATTTCTAATAAGAAAATGGGAGAGAACTGTATAAAAGGATTACTTGATCCCTGGATGCAGGATAAATTCATTAATAATTTTATGTCTGAAAAGCAGTATAAAAAAACAGCTGATTACACATTAGTCTTAAATGGGAAACTACATGAAAAATCTTCGCCAACATTAAATATAATATCAATATTAACTCTGTTTATTGTTCCTTCTTATGTAAAAACGGAATTTGATTTATCATTAGAGCTAACTGATAATAAAACAAAACAAGTATACAAGCAACCATTCAAAGCTTCATTTACAGTATGGAAAGATTTGATTTTTCTTCCTCTCTTTCCTGTTTTTTGGATAAGAATGGATAACAGAAGATTCGATAAATCAATGTATCTTTACCATAATTTCATTAAACAGGGAACATTTAACACTCAAAAGTAACTGTTTAACTGGCAATAGGAACTGTGGCTGTTTGTATACATTACAAACCTAAAAACTGGATTGAAGCTCCACACAGAAAAATGGCAAAACCGGCAAAAGCATGAGTGTATTTTTCAAGGTTGTTCAGAGGTATTGTTTTTATCCCGTATGTTCCTGCTAATACAACCAGCAGCATTGTAACAAGAGTTGTAGCGCCGAAAGCCAATGTTACTATACTCAGCCCTATGTAACTGCTTTTGGCGGCAGGATACATAAGGATAGGAATGAGGGGTTCACAAGGTCCAAATACAAAGATTATAAAAAGTATCCAAGGTGTTGTTTTTTTGTCTTTCTGGTGAACATGTGAATGCTCTTTCTTATGTGAATGCTCGTGTAGATGTTCTGATCCGTTTCTATGAAAATGCAGGTGTCGATGAGGTTTATTTTTATAAGCTCTTCTTATGCCCCATATGCAGTACAGCAGCCCAAAAACAATTAAGAGCCAGGCAGCTACCTCACCGCGAAAAGACTCTATGAATTCCAGTTTAAGAATAGCAATACCGAAAAAAACACCGACGACTCCAAGTATAATGGAACTAAGCACATGGCCTATTCCGCATAAAAAAGTCACAATAACAGTCTTTCTCATAGACCATTGTCCTGATTTTGACATAACAATGAAAGGCAGATAATGATCCGGTCCGAATAGAGTATGAATAAAACCAATCGAGCAGGCTGTAATAATTAAAATCCAAAGTTCATGAGACATAATTTATCCTTAATGAATTAAATAATAATAGCATTATATCCTGTATTATTACGAAAATAAATATCGTAATAATGCAAATTTATGAAATTTCTTTAAAAGCTGCATGAATAATTACTGAGATGTTATGATTATCTAACTCTTCTTTTTCGCCTTTTTTTCAATAGTAAGTCCCATAAAATGCCAGTTTGCCCCATACTATGTAATATTATAGACTGATTCTTCATTGAATCAGGTGGAAATATACAGTTTCTATTTTCTTTAAATTTATCAGTCAAAGTTGATTCAAGCCAATTTTTATCTAACGACGGCGAAATATAATAAACGGGTTCAAGTAAATTGCTGTCAGAGATATAATTCTGATTTACTGCAAGTTTATGAAGACCTGTATCAGGCAGTATTCTTATCCCCATATAAATAAAAGAAACTGTTTTTTCAAGGGATAAAATATTATCTACTCCTTGTAAAACTATATCATTCGTTTCTCCTGGAACACCGAAAATATAATAATTGGCTGTCGGGATATCAAAACTATTGAATAGTAGATTTGTTCTTATAACATCCTTAAAACTAAATATTTTTCCAAGCTTCTTCAAAGAGTAATCAGTGGAACCGTCTGCCCCTATTTCCACAGCACTCAGCCCTGTTTCCTTCATTAAACAAATGGATTCAGCCTTGATATTTCCAGGTTTAAAAAAAGCAGTACATGGTATTGCAACTCTGCGTTTATGCATTTCATTTATTACGTCAAGGTAGTGTCCTTCATCATCATTAAACACTGAATCTGTAAAAAATATAAATTTTGCACCAAATTCATTTTTCAGCTTTACAATATCGTCTACAACCTGTTGTGCCGGTCTGCACCTGAGATGATGTCCTTCTAAAAGTGGATATGAACAGTAGATACAGTGATGAGGACAACCTCTTTTAGTTTGTATGGGCGCAATACTGCCACTCTTTAAATAATATTTCATTATAGAAGTATCGTAACTAGCAGGTAAAATATCTTTTCCTGTCAGGATGTTACTACTGACGATGCATTTTTTATCTGGGTATATATTATTTGCTGCATTATTAATGAACTCTAAAAATAACGTTTCTCCCTCACCTACGATTCCATAGTCAGCTTTTACATGTTTGAGAATAACATCAGGCATTAACGAGAAACCTGAACCGCCGAGAACTACCTTTGCAGTAGAAGAATTATGGACATTATTAACTATATCACAAACAGTTTCTATATATGACTGCTTATTCAGCAGATTGATATTATCTATATTCCGAATAGAAATACCCACTATATCAGGTTTAAATTCGTCCAATTCAGCTCTAAATTTTATTATTGATTTATCATTCTGCAAAAAATCAAACTGCTTAACTGAATACCCTGCATCTTCAAGAGATTTTGCAATTATACTTAGTCCCAATGGATATACTGGAAAAGGTGAAGTAGCATAATTAGATGAAATCAAAAATATTTTCATAAATAGTGAAAGTTATTATTTTATTAATTATAGAAGAGTATATCTAAAACAGCTAACTTTTATGAAAGCCATTTTTTTTTATTATAGTTATATTTTCTAATATTACTTTAGGTATTATTACGCAATTATTTTATTAAAGTCAATAATAGGTTAATTAACCAGTAATGAAAGATTTTTATATACATTAAATGATAAATATACTGAAATAAACTCTGATATGTTAATTATTGTTGACAATGCTGACTTAAAAGATTTTTTGAAATTTTACTATCATGACTAAAAAAAATATAAAGACACAGGTTTATTATAAAAAATTTAAAAATAAAATAATGAAACGAATTGATAGATATATTAAGATGGAGACTTCGCATATTGCAGAAAAAGCAATATTAGAACTACAAGTCAATTCATGTTCAGATGATACTGCTATAGAAAAACTGCAAGAATTGCATCATGCTTTAGGAGATAAAAAGATGAATGATTCAGTATTAGAAAAGTTTAAAAATGAGATACTTGAACTTGTGAAATTATCAAAGGGGATCACGACATTATCTTCCAAATACTGAGTTGCAAAATATGTATACATTCTAAAATAATGCTCAGTACATCTGATATATTAGTATGTATCGAGTATAATGGTATAAACAGAAATTGTTTTCAACAATCTTTAATATTAGGAAATTAAAAATGAAAGCAAATGAATTTAAAGCCTATAGAATTAATAATAAATTCTCGCAAGAAGAACTATCAGATTTATTAGGTATATCGGTTGATTCAATAGTTTCTTACGAAACAGGAAAACGATCTGTACCGCAACATGTTGTAAACATGGTAGAATTAAATAAAAAATACATGGATGAACTTAATGCCCATAAGGAATTGAAAAAGAAATTTAATCTTGAGTTGGAAACTATAAAAGATCATTTTAGAGATAAAATTTTTGAAATGATTAATAAGGTTAACTCAACTATGACTGATTATAAATATGAGTTTATAAAAATAGTTAAGGATAATCAGAAATAATATTATAAACTTACTCAAGTGTATCGTCTTTTTTTAAATATTCTTCATTTTTGATTCCACTGATTGTTAAATAAAAAAGATTATCCAATTTATCTAGTTGAGTTAAATATAAGCCGGTAGGTGTAAACCAATCGTCTTTTTTTATTTTGCCTATTATTTCCAGCCTGTCGCTTTTAGTAAGATTAGAATAAATCAGTTTGACATAATTCCTATATTTGAATGTTAGAGATCTGGATATTTTCCTATAATCATCTCTACCAATTATATCATCATTCAATTTATCCTGATTTAAAATACATAAAATCAACTGCAGAGATTTAACTATTTCATGAATTTTATTTGATACAAATGTGAGCAGAAATTTTTTATTATCATCATAAGCATATTCATATTTAGCAAGCAGATAAAATCGATCAATTGACATGACATGACCTATCATCATATTAAGTTTAGTACGTAAGTCATCATTCAGGGGTATATTCTCTGCAAAAGCCATGTTGCAGATAGACAGTATCTCACCAATCCGAATAAAGTACTGTCTTGTATTCTTTTTTAAATGTCTTTCTGAATGAGCAGCATACTTATAAATCGTAAACTCACATATTAGCGCAATACACACTCCTATAAGTGTAAAGAACAGTCTTTTTGCAAGTGTTAATCCTAATGAGTAATTTGTATTCTGCTCGAAGAAAATACCTGCAAGAGGTACGAACATTGATACAGCTATTACACCTAGACCATAATTCTGGGTGGTAAATATCACATAAAAAATTATGAAAAATGCTACAGGAACTAAATAAGCCCATCTATAATCTAAGAACATAAAAGTCTGCACATAGAAAAAACATAATAATAGACCAATGGTAGTACCAAATACTCTATCAAGTGATCTTTGAACAATGACACCTTGTATTGGTATTAAAAACATTAATCCGACAGTCATGGGAATCCATGATGCATGTTGTGTATCGAAATAAATATACATTATCAAAGCAATCGCATAAGCTGTACTTATGCAAATTGCTTCCTGGATATTAAATCTATTCTGTATATAAGTTATATTTTTCATTTAAAATTAAAATGATAATGTTTTAATATTATCAATTACTTTGCAGAGAGAGTTTAATTCACATATTATTATTTTTATTCCATAACAAATGCTATATAATTCCTTATCTGGAAAAGTTGACCTAGTATCAATAGATAAATCATTGAAATCATTAATCCATTTATAATTTATATCCGAATAACCAATATCGTTTTTAACATCATTTTTTATAAATTCTGAAATGGATTCCAAAGTCAGATTTATGCCTTGTATTACCAATTCAGTTTCAGGAAGAATTTTTAGAATATCATTTTTCCTGTTTTTATAATTTTCAATAAACCTCATACATCTATATAATTTTCTGTAATAAATATTTATTTCTATGCAGCTGACTGCATAGTTAAAATTTTTCTTAAAGAAAAACTGTTTTTCCTGAAGTACAATATTAGTTTTCCCCATAGTAAGTCCAATTTTATAGTTAAACCTATCTATGTCATTTTCAAAAATGCTGTTCCCGTACAAATCGACTCTCGCCAGTGCATATTTATTATATAGATATCTGCTATAGATACTCTTTATTCTTCTTTCACTTTCTAGTTCAGTAGAGATAAAAAAAAGATCAAAAACAAGTTCTGATATATAGGCAATCGATGCTTTTATAATAATCCTGCCACAGATAAATTCGTAAAAAAGAAGAGAAAACAATGCAATAACAAAACTGATACCTGCTTCACATAACCTGTCTACACCGCTATTCCAACCTGTAGGTATTGATAAAAATGTAGCCACCGTCCACGCTGTAGCACTCATAAATATATATTTTGATGAAATATAACAAATAAAAACCAAAACACATAAAGATATAATCAATAATGTATTATGATTAGAAAAAATACTGATAAAAAAAGCACCTGCCCCCATAGTTGCGCTCATAATAAACAGGTTTCTTATTTTTGTGCTAAATTTGTTTACATTAAAAGTAGTCATTGTTGCTACAGGAGCAACCGTCATCATAAGTGCCGTGCAAGGCTTATGTGTATACACCCAAAATAAAACGCCTATAATTGCAGGAGT
>DASCNA010000147.1:0-17415 GCA_036011305.1 Victivallales bacterium | reverse complement strand
GAAATTTTTAAAACCTACAAAGAAAGTGTAGTTCATGCAGTGGCTTCAATGGGTGATGTTTCTGAACACATGAATTAACATAAAACTTATAATGCATTACTGATCAGATAGTTCTATTTCGCGACAGCGACTATATAATCAAATAAAATTATGAATAATTATAGTGAGGAGACTATTTTGTATAAAACAAAGTATTTTAAAAACATTCTTCTTTGTCTCTTTATTATTTTTATTGCTGCTTGTTCTTCTATTGACTCATCGACAGGTTCTTATCAATCGATGAAGGTTTATGAAAAACCGATATATAGTGATGTTGTAAAAAAATCCATGGAATATGAAGGGATAGCTCGTAATCCCGTTATTGTTGTCCATGGATTTCTAGGTTCTAAATTAGATAATATAAAAACAGGTAAAAACGTTTGGGGTACCTTCACAGGTTATGAAGTTATAAACGGATTTTCAAACACTCAACTTAGCAACCTGAAATATCCTATGATTTACGATAAACCTTTAAATGATATTCAGGATAATGTAAAAGCAGTAAAAATGCTTACCAAATTTAACGTCAAAATTATGGGGATGGAGTTTCAGATAAATGCATATAATAAAATGCTTGATATACTAATAAATGCCGGTTACATTCCAGAAAATCTAGTAAAAGAGAAAGGCAAAAAATATGCAACTCTCTTCCCGTTTTACTATGATTGGAGACGTGATAATGTAGAAAATGCAGTCGAGCTACATAAGTATATTATGAAAAAACGTAAATATATGCAGAAACAGTATAATAAATATTATGGTATAAGTAATTATAATGTTCAGTTTGATGTAGTTTCACACTCTATGGGGGGATTGGTTTCAAGATATTATCTGAGATATGGTAATCAAGAAATCACTGAAGATAAAACGCCTGAATTAAATTGGGCAGGCAGCAAGTATATCGATAAACTTGTTATTATAGGAACACCGAATGAAGGGTATCTTGACACCTGTTTTGAACTCACTCGAGGATTAAAACTTGATTCTGGTCTTCCTGCATATCCTCCGGCTGTTATAGGGACTTGGCCTTCGTATTATCAAATGATGCCTTTTATCAGTACTAAATCTGTCATGTATAAAGATGATCCAAAAGGTAAACCCGTTAATTTATATGACGTTGAAGTTTGGAAAAATTTAAAATGGGGGTTGGCTGATCCTGATCAGGATGAAGTACTAAAGAGGATATTACCTAATATAAAAACAAGTGAAGAAAGACGAAAAATAGCATTGAATCATTTAGGTAAGTGCTTGAGAAAGGCTAGGAAATTTAACAATGCAATGAAGTTAGAAGGAACCCCTCCAGATGATGTTGGGCTGTTTTTGTTTTTGGGTGATGCAGTGGAAACCAGAAGAGAAGCTGTTGTCGATAAGAAAAATGGATTTTTAACTGTAACTAAATTTGATGCAGGTGACGGTAAAATTCTTGCTTCAAGTGCCAGAATGGATATGCGTGAAGGTGAAAAGTGGGTTCCATTCCTTATATCACCAATTAAATGGCAGGTTGTTGTCCATCTAAAGGCGGCACATATGGGAATTACAGAATGCTATTCATTTGCTGATAATGTTACATATTACCTGCTTGTAACTCCAACGAAAAAACAGTTAACAAGTAGAAAATATGTAAATCATATATTAAAAACAGAAGACAGGCTTTTAGATAAAAATAAATAACAATTGAGTTGTTTTTTATTAGTTATTGAAGATACTTCAGATAAAAAATATCTGAAGTATCATAATAATAAATACCTTTTCAGATAATCAAATCAGCACTCATTAAAATATTTTTGAATCTGAGTATAATCGCTAGTTTTAGTTAAAGCCAACCTAAGAAGTATTCTGGCTTTTTGAGGATTCAGATCATCCGATGTATTAAAATGATATTTTGTATCCTTTAGTTCATCATCAGTAATAACTATGCCGCTTCCAGTTCTTGAATCCATTACTATAGCGATACCGTCTTCACGAGCCTGTTTTAAAATAGGGAGATCACCTTTATAAGGATTCCCATCACCAACTCCCGCATATACTATTCCTTTAGCACCGGCTTTTATTGCAGCTTTAACCAAATCAGCTGAACCGCCTTCATAACAGTAAACAATGTCAACTTTTGGCAGACTCTTAATATCAGTAATGTTGAATGGGCTTGAAGATGTGTGAAGTCTTGTAGAAGTTGTATAGAATTTTACCTGACCGTAGTAAACATACCACATATTACCTGTGTTGAGAGATTTAAAAGTATCTACATTCGTAGTATTTGTTTTAGTACATTCTCTGGCAGCTTGGATTGTATCATTCATAACAAACAGTACGCCTTTACCTTTTGATTTAGGATTTGCAGCAACTGCTACTGAGTTGTAAAGATTAAGAGGTCCGTCTGCACTCATTGAAGTTGCAGGTCTCATTGCACCAGTTATAATGATCGGTTTGTTGGTATGTATGACAAGATCAAGAAAATAGGCTGTCTCTTCCATCGTGTCAGTACCATGTGTGATTACAATACCATCAATTTTAGGGTTTTGAGCTAGTTCGTTAACTGTTCTGGCTATCTTTAACAAATCTGTATCATTTAAGTCCTGACTTGGAATGTTACATGCCTGTACAGATTTAATATTGGCAAGCTTATTAATTCCAGGAACAGAGGCAACTAACTGTTGTGCTGTCAGTTTGCCTGCAGTATAGCTTGCTTCTGTCTTAGATGTGTTTGTTCCTGCAATTGTTCCTCCTGTTGCGACAATTGCAATAGTAGGTTTCGTTACAGGACCTGCGTAAACAGTAGTCATAATAGACAATCCGATAAAACAGATTGCTGCGGTTAGTAATTTAGCAGTTTTCATTACGTACTTTCTCCCTCAAAAGTTTTTATTTAAAAAAGTAATAATTTAATATAATTACATTTTTGTAATTGATTATTCAATGAATATCAGAAAAAATCATCATTTTTTTTAAGAATAAAATATTATCATTTATAAAACACTGGTTACTTTTATAATAAGTCCTTCATTTGCTTCCAAAGTAATACTGCTTAGGTTCACATTATCTTTTTCCAGCATAGTTGTTGTAACTGCCACTTTTCCTATAATATTTCTGTCAGAAATTGATACAGTTTGATTTTTATTTCCGAAGTTTAGAATTATATAATAACAGCATTCATTATCAATAAATCTTCTGTATGCAAAAACATCTTCATTGTTAATATCAATAGAAGAGTATTTACCAATCTGTAATATTTTTTCACTGTTTCTTAGTTGAATTAGTTTTTTGAACAGTGACAGCATTGAGAATGGATCTTCAAGTTCAGTATCAACATTGTTAACTTGATAATCGTCAGCAACAGGAAGCCATGTTTTAACTGCTTTTGAAGAGAAACCTGCATTCGGTGAACAATTCCACTGCATTGGTGTTCTCTCAGGATCACGACCAATTTCATCAGCTATCTTAGGGTTGTTTACAGCAGGAGGATCATGAATGAGTTCAACAGGAATATTTACGTTATGCATACCGATTTCTTCGCCGTAATAAATTGTAGATGTACCTCTTAGTGTCATTAATAGCATATTGGCAATTCGAGCTTGTTCTCTACCTATGCGTGTAACAATTCTCTTTTGGTCATGATTGCCGAGAACATAATTAGGCCAGCAGGTGTCAGGAAGTGCTTTTTCATATTCATCTACAAGAGTTCTAATCTTTCCGGCATTCCATTTAGCAAGCAGTAAATGAAAATTAAAAGGTAGATGACATTCATCATTATCACCATAATATTCAACCATAGTTTTATATGGAAGATAAGTCTCCCCAATCATTACCCTGTCATCAAACTTATCTATAACACAGCGCATTTTTTTAATTATTTCATGAATTCCAGGCTGATCAAATGTATATATCTGGCTGTATTTATCGTATTCGAAAAACCCATTCCAGTCAGGGTTGACGGGGTTATCCCTAAATTGACCGTCTTTTATCATATTGCAAATAACATCAACTCTAAAACCGTCAACACCTTTTTTAAGCCAAAACTCCATGACACCAAGCATTGCTTCTACTACTTCATGATTGCGGTAATTCAGATCAGGCTGTTCAATGGTAAATGAATGTAGATAATACTGATTTGTTGTTTTATCGAATTCCCATGAACTGCCGCCAAAACCGGCTATCCAGTTATTGGGGGCATCTCCGTTAGGCTTTGGATCTTTCCATATGTACCAGTCACGTTTTGGATTTATTTTATCTTTCCGACTTTCTTTGAACCATTCGTGTTGATCCGAAGTATGACTTGGAACAAGGTCAAGAATCAGTTTCATATCTCGATTATGAGTTTCTTTGAGAAGATTATCAAAAATTTCAAGATTACCAAAAATCGGATGCACATCTGTATAATCAGCTACATCATACCCAAAATCTTTCATAGGGGATGGATACATAGGAGAAATCCATATAGTTTTGACACCTAATGATTTTATATAATCCAATTTGTTTATAATTCCCTGCAGGTCTCCAATACCATCATTATTGGAATCCATGTAGGACCTTGGATAAATCTGATAAATAATACCGGTCTGCCACCATTTGCAATCCATTAAAATTTCTCCCTAAACTTTTAAATACTTTAAATAACAATTAATTATCAATATAAAATTCTACACTATTCAAAAATAGATCTTATAGAAAAATGTTTTCTTTACAATATTCATATTTTTATTATTTCCTGAAAAACTCTGTCAAAAAATCCGGGCAGGTCTTCGTGTTCGAAATCCGGATAAATGATATGAGATTTCTCTGATCTGATTTTATTGTATGCAGCAAACTGTGTTGATGGAGGACAAATCTTATCCTGAAAAGATGAAGCCATAACAATTTTTGCTTTTATTCTTTTAGTAAGATGCTGTACATCAATATAACCTAGTTTTTCAAATATTTCTTTTTCACGCTTGTGCTGAGGGTCGAAAAATCTGAAATACTGTTTTAATTCTTCATAAGCATTTTCAGCTAAATCCAATTCCCATATTCTTTGATAATCGCATAAAAAAGGAAAAGCAATTGCTGCGAGTTTAATTTCAGGAACAAGTGAAGCGCATGCTAAAGTTAAGCCGCCCCCCTGACTTACTCCAGTTGCACAAACTCTGCTATTGTCGACTTCAGGCAAATCCATTATTATTTTAGCTAATTCGGCAGTGTCAAGAAAAATATGTCTAAAAAGCATATTGTCGGATGGGCCGTCAAGCCCGCGAATTATATGACCATGAAAAGTATTTCCCAATACATTGCCGGTATCTTCTGACATACCTCCTTGCCCACGGCAGTCCATTGCTGCAACAGTATATCCCATTGCTGCATAAGCAAGTTTATGATGCCAGTCACATGCATTTGCTGTATAGCCGTGAAACATTAATACTGCAGGTGATGGTTTATCTATATTTTTAGGTCGAATAAGCTGAGCATGAATCCTGGCATTTTTGACACCTGTAAAATACATGTCGTAGCAATCTGCATAAGGAACTTGGAAATCAGATAAAATTAATTCAACATTTGGAGAAACTGATTTCATTTCTGTAATAGCATTATCCCAATAGGAATCAAAATCTTTCGGACATGGATTAGTTCCCTGATATTTAAAAAGGTCTTCCCTCGGCATATCAAATAATAAAGGCATCTTTAATTCTCCTAATATCTTTATTGTAAATTATGTTCAATTAATAGTTTTACCGTCAGGATGCCAGAAATCTTCGGGAGTTAAGTCAAGTTCTGCTGCTATATCCCAGGCCGTTTTTACCATACCTAGCTGTTTTAACAGGTGTGCATCTGAAGAAACTGTAAATTTAACACCTTCTTCTTTTAATATTCTGTAGTATTCAATGCAGTCTTTGTAGTAACTCGGCGCACCTAAATCTTCGCCTTCTAAAATTGCAGTTCCGTTAATCTCTATTGCAGTTCCAGTAGATTTAGCGACATGTCCCAATTCTCTTGTATATTCCTCAGGTACTTTTGCCATTGTATCAAACCATGGAAGTCTATATTTATCAAATATGTCTTTTGGAAACCAGTATGGATGCACAAGCACTTTTACAAATTGGTCATGACATGTTTTTAAATGGTGAGCATGATGTATGTCTATTATTTCATTAAGATCTTTATTACGGGTAAAAGGGCTGTGCGGTCCACCAATTGCAAATTGAAATCCAATATCTTCCGCTATCTGTCGATTGTAGGCAAAGCCTTGGTTACATCCTCTGAAATTAAGCTCTACAGCAAAATAAAGTTTTATATCTGTGTCTATTTTTTTTAAATCTTCCAAAATAGGTTTATGGAGCGGTGCTTTATCAAATGTATTTAAATGATCAGTTATAGCCAATGCTTCTAATCCAAGCTTTTCGCATGTTCTGACAATGGCCTCAATTTCCATTTCCGGTCTGCCGCATCCCAGATATTTTGTATGGATATGATAATCCACTTTTGGATAATACATATTACTTTTACTCCCTCATTATCAAAGATTACTGCTAATTATATTTTTCTTTGTTTCTCAAGAATTTAATTCGGTACTTAAGTTATTGCAATCTAAATTTATTTTAATGTTTCTTAAAAGAATATTTTGCAAGAATTGTTTCAAATTGATAATATTTTATTCACTGTCTTAAAAAACTTTCATAATAAAGGATAATAAATAGAAATCGTTTCTTGATATTAAATTTATGACAAGTCATATTAAGATACTTTTTAGGGGGAATAAAAATTTCAGATGTAAATAAATTAAGATCTGCAAATTTTATAAAGAGAGGGAGAAAAATGGGAAAATCTTTTACCGTCGGCTGCATATTAACATTTTTATTTTTATTAACAGGTTTTAATTCAGCATTTGCTGGAAAAGTACCAGGACTACCATTTATAAAAGGAGATGTAGCACCCGCATCTATTTATCCTTTTGTAGTGCAGTACGGAATGACAAATAAAGCAGGAAAATTTCCAACTGTAGTAATTCCACCGATGGAAGATGCAACTTTAATTACTGTTCTTCAGGGTGTCGTAGCTAAATATAGTTCTGATCAAATCTTTTTGCTGAATACTGGAATAGGTGGAGATGGACATGGAAAGATTTCTTATTATGTTTTTAATAAAAAAGATAATAAAAACAAACTTTATACAAGTGGTCTTTTTTGGTTGAATTATCTTACCAAAAGTAAAAACGGACCACATCTTAAACTTGATATGCCTGTTAATCCAGATCCGCAGAAAGCGCCAACTGTAGAAAAATATAATAGTAAAACATGGAGAACAGTTGAACATTTTAAAAAATATATAAAAGGGTATGTTGTATATAAACCGGAAACTCAATTCCAAAATTATGCTGCTACTTTATGTGGTATAACTGATTCTATACCACTCACTATATCACAGGTAAATTATTTAAAAAAAACATATCCAAACTGGAAACTGCCTGAGACTTATAATTTTGTAACGAATCCTCAAAAGATAAAATCAATACTGGATTTTATGCGATATTTGGATATCAAAGGTTTAGAATTCAATAAAAATTATGCAATTGAACTTGTTCCAGGACGCTGTAATGGTGGTGGCCCTCTTGATTATGCAGCTATGACCTCCGGACTTGTTTTTTATCCCGGGCTTAATAATAAAGAAGCTGATGCTGTTTTTAAAACTCTTAATAACCCTGTACCCATATATGGTTGGAATACTGCAAGCGTGAGTGAAAGTAATTTTGTAGGAAATGTGAGTAGTAACGGTAATTTTGTTATTGCTTCTGATGTTGCTTCTAATTTTTCGTTTTTCACTTCAAGTAAAGCAAAAGCAGAACGCGTAAAATATTCGATCCCTAAAATTAAATATAATCCTGATAATATCTATATTTCATATATTATGTCAGATGGTGATAATTTATGCCTCGTTACAAATAAAGCCAATGATGTGTATTGGTGGGGCAGCCCTTATAGAGGAGAATTTCCTGTCGGCTGGACAATGCCTCCATCTATGTTCTATCTAGAACCTGGTATATGGAATTATTTCATAAACAGTGCTACTAAGAATGATGAATTCGTTAGTGGTTCTCCAGGAATGGGATTTATTTTTGGAAATGCTAAAAATATTAAACTTCAACAAAAATATCTGGCTAGATTTATGAAAGATTCAGGTATCCATACAACTGCTATATTCGGTCAAAACAACTCTGACTGGAATAATAAAAGTTTTTTTAGTTCTATTACTAAAAATCCTGAACTTAAAGGGGCGTTTTACTGTCAGTTTCATCCATGGATGAATCAGGCGAAAAAAGAGAGTTATAAAACTAAATGGTATAACAAAAAACCTATTATACCTGAGAACATTTACCTGAACAATACAGATACTGCTTATACAACTGCAAAAAATTTTAATAAAGTTAAGAATTCTAAGAGAGGAAGTTTCTTCACCGTATATGCTATTAGAAATGATGGTGATAATACAATGGAATGGCTTCATGAACTTACCGATATGATAAATGAGTATAACAAGTCTGATTCTGTAAAAAAAATAGTAGTTGTCTTGCCAAGTCAAATGGTCAGCCTTGAACAACAGAAAAAATTGCTGTTAAGTGAATAAATAGTGTTATAATATTAAATGAAGTTTGATCTTGATAATTGTTTAACAATGATTTAGTTTATCCTAATCTATTGGGATTACAGATGTTTTCTATCAAAAATATATTATTATAAATAAACATTAGGGAGAGAGTTATATGGGAAAAAACTACACTAAGATAGTACCAATTTTAGTAGGTATGGTATTGTTTTATACTATGTCTGTGCAGGCATCAGTTAATAAATACCATATTAAAGGCATGCCGAAAAATCCTCATATAATAATGGCTACTTATTACGGTGAATCACTGAGTGGGTTAAGATATGTTGCTAAAGAGTTTAAAAAAGAAACAGGAATAGATGTTACTGTACAGGGCATACCGTACGTGTCATTTAAAATGTGGGTAAAAAGTCAGTTCCTGTCTAAAAATCCTCCTGCCATGTTTATGTTGGAAAATGTTGGCGGTTATGTGTGGAATTATGGACAAAACGGCATGCTGGTAGATTTTGATAAATATATAAACAAAAAAAATCCTTTTTATCCTGCAGCTAAAACATGGAAATCAGAGTTTAAAACAGTTCCGCTTGCCAGTGCTAGAGATATCAACGGTAATTTATGGTGCATTCCTTATACTACTTATGCTGTTGCTTATCTGTATAATAAGAAAATGACTAAAAAATATGGAGTTACTCCTCCGAAAACGTGGAAACAGTTCATTGCAGATGGAGTAAAAATTAAGAAAGATGGGGGCAACCCAATACGTGTTTCGTTAACTACTTCTGATGCACAGATTGACTGGGTATCCGATATTATTCTAGGGTGTTTGCTACGCTCGAAGATACCAGAAATAAATCTGATCCATGCCAAAGGCTGGAAGTTTAATCCCTATAACCCAAAATGCACAGAAAATGAAAAAATTACTTTGGATGAAAGAATTGTAGCTTTTCAGAAAGGGATTATTGATCCAGCCAAAGCACCGGCTTTTAAAGTATGTATGAAAATGCTTAAAGATTACTCCAGAATGTGGTGCAATGATTATTTGGGATTAACCGGTTCTGATGTGTTTAATTTTTTTACTAACGGGCAGAATGCTTATATGATGCAGGGTACCTGGGCTATTGAACCTATCAATGAATTATTGAAAATAATGAAAATTAATCATCCCAAAAGGGCATTTACCTGGGGAGCATTTCCATTTCCTAACATAACAAAAGAAACAACTGATTTAGCCACAGCTGGTGGAGTAAATCAGAATACAAATATGCGTGCCACTATAATGATTCCTAAACAGAAGGAAAAATGGAAAGAGAAGGCGGCTATTTTATTTAGTCAGTTTATAACAGCAAAAAAGAATTGTGCAAATGTGTTCAAACATTCAGAATTATATGATCTGCCTGCAATTAAAGGTTTAAAAGGGAAAAAAGGAACCGGAGCTTTAACACATGAAAACAAGTTTGCAACTTTTTATCCTTTCGTTGAGTTATGGGGATATGACAATGAAACCAGGGTAAAATATGAGACTTTGAACCAGCTCTATTTTAGCGGAAGAATCACTATGGATGAATATCTCAAACGAATCAGTGCTAATCAACGAGCTTGTCTTAAACGACTTGCCAGAATATATTCTAAACAGTTGAATAAAAAGTTCATGAAAAAAGAACTGGGGAAGGATTACAAACAATGGGTAGATTAACTAGCTTCTTTTTAGGCTGGGGATTTATTATCCCAGCAATGGTTCTTGTTATAATTTTTATTGCATGGCCGTTTATCTATGCTTTTAATTTAGCGGCATACTCAACAAATGGATTGACTCCGGGATATTTTGTAGGTTTTGGTAATTTTATAGCACTTTTTAAAGATCCTCTTTTTTACACAAGTTTTAAGGTGCTTGGATTATATTTAGTAATAAGTGTTCCATTACAGACTTTTGCGCCGCTTTTAGGTGCTAAAATGATATACAGTTTAAAATCAGATAAACTTGGCTATTTTTTCAGAGTTATACTGGTTCTACCGCTTATTGTTCCGGGGATGGTTTCAATTCTTGTGTGGCAGCAGATATATTATTCTAATGGAGCTCTTAACGCTTTTCTTTCTGCTATCGGCTTTGGACAGGTGACAATATCTTGGGTTGGAAGTCCTGATATAGCTTTATATGCATTAATATTCATGGCTGTGCCTTTTATCGGCGGTATAAATATGCTGATTTATCTTGCTGGATTTATGAATCTGCCTACCTCTCTATATGAATCGGCAAAACTCGAGGGAGCAGGATGGTGGCATATATTTAAAAAAATTGAGTGTCCTCTTTTGATGCCACAGGTCAGAATTTCTTTTATATTATCCATAGTAGGCTTAATTCAATATTATGACAGTATTGTTGTAATGACGCAGGGCGGGCCTGCCAACAGTACTTTATTGACCAGTTATTATATGTTTGAAAATGCATTTGAGTTCGGTAAACTAGGCTATGCTACAGCAATAGGAATAATTCTATTTGTTATATGTCTTATTCTTACATTCATTAACCTGAAATTTATGAAGGATAGGGCTTAATATGAAAAAGATTTTAAAATTTAGCTTAAAACAGCAAATACTAATTTTGATTCTGGCAATATGTAGTGTGATAGCAATGTTTCCTTTTGCTGTAATGGTACTTTTATCAGGAAAAACCTATGCTCAGAGAATGTATAGTATATGGAATTTGCCAAGTCCGATACAATGGGGGAATTACCTTTTTGGTCTGCATGTGACAATGCAGTATATAGGTAACAGTATTATTGTTAGTGGCGCCATTCTTCTTATAACTGTATTTGTTGCAACAATTGCCGCATATGCCTTTAGCAGATTAAACTTTAAAGGAAAGAAAATATCTTTTACTTTGATTATATCTCTTCTTATGGTACCTGGTATTTTGACATTAATACCACTGTTTCTTGTGGTAAGAAGTTTAGGACTGCTGAATACCTACTGGGGTATAATTCTGCCGCAGGTTGCCACTTCTCTGCCTGTGGCTATTTATTTGTTAAAAACATTTTTTGACAATGTCCCTGATGATCTTTTTTCTGCGGCAAGAGTAGATGGAGCAGGACATTTTAAAACTATGTTCCATATACTTCTGCCTCTATGCATGCCTGTTTTTTCAACTCTTGCTGTAATAAATGTACTTGCAAGCTGGAATAATTATATATGGGTACTCCTATGTGTTAAGGATGCAACATTGAGGACAATCCCGCTCGGTTTGGCTTTTATTCAGACTGAAGATTATTTGAAGTATAAACCGGGGTTAACTATGGCTGCTTACCTTATAGCATCTCTGCCAATGGTAATTATCTTCTTTATTGCATTGAAACCGTTTATGAAAGGTATGACACAGGGAGCCGTGAAATTTTAAATAAGAAATGGAAGATTATATTTTGTGAAATATAGGGGGATTAGGAAATGGATTCAAGTAAAAAATATTTTTCGGTATTAATAGTTTTTGCAGTGATTAACGGTTTATTGTGCGGTTATACTTATGGTGTAGTTGCAGGTCTCATCCCTCTTTTAGAAAAGTCGCAAGTATTAAGTAGTAATACACAAATTTCTATTTTTGCCGGTGCCATAGCTTTGGGCTGTCTTCTAGCCAGTATTTATACTGGTATTCTTGAAGATATTTTCGGCAGAAAAAAAGTAATGATTTTAACTCTTTTATTTTTTATGGCAGGCTTGATTCTTTTTGTATTTTGCAGGACATTTGCATCTATTTATGTAAGTAGAACACTGCAGGGAATAGGTTTTGGTATGGCTCAGGTAGTAGTTCCTATGTATCTGTCGGAACTGTCGCCTAACAGGGAGAGAGGTCGTGTTATTACTTCTTTTCAACTTTCTCTAACAGGTGGTATTTTATTGTCTAGTCTTTTGAATATTTGGTTATTGCCCCTGACAAACTGGGAGAATATTTTTTATGTATTAAATATATTTCCAATATTATTAATTTTAATAACTTTTATACTTCCTGAATCTCCAAGATGGTATATTCTGAAAGGACATATTGATAAAGCCGAAAAAGTTTTATTTAAGATGAATAAAAAAGAAGATGCAGAAGAAGAGCTAAATAAAATTAAGCAGTTGGGGAAATCACATACCAATCTTAGTTATAAATCTATTTTTAAAAGAAAATATTTTATTCCAATTTTGATCGTGACTGCCGCTGTTTCTTTGAATCAGCTGTTTGGTCTTCCTGCATTTATTCAATGCAGTATGAAAATACTGCATGATACAGGCATAAAATCTACAGTTATAGATTTATTAGGCAGTGCTTCTATAACAGGTATAAATTTTCTTGCAGTCATATTAACGATGCTGCTTGTTGAAAAATTAGGAAGAAGAAAGATTTTAAAAATTGGTAATACAGCACTTTGTATATCATTAGTTGTTTTAGCATTAGTAAACTTTTTTATGCCTGACAATGAATTGAAAGGTTATATTACACTTATAGGTATTGTTGTTATCGTAGGTTTTTTCTCCTTTGGACCTGGTGGTGTTATTTTCTTGATCTGTACAGAACTACTTCCAAATAAGGTAAGAGGGATAGGCATTACAATATCATTTATTGTAGGTGCTACAGTTGGTTTTGTCTTTGTCTCTATGTTCCTGCCATTAGCAGATGTAATAGGTTATGGGGGATTATTCCTACTCATTGCGTGTTTTATGTTTTGCTATATATTGCTGGCAAAAGTTATTCCTGAAACCAAAGGTAAAACACTGGAAGAAATTGAAATGATTTTTGATAAAAATAAATAAATTTAAAAGAAATCTTTGATAAAATACTTGTAATAAAGATTTAATATTATTATTTAATTATTACTTGGACAGAGTACCCATTATAAAAAGGGAGATTTAAAATGGGAAATCAAGAAAATGATAAGTGCGTTGTTTCAGGGACAAATTCTGGGAAAAAACCAAATAACGGAAAATTCTTACAAGTAATACAGACATTTAAAGCCATATTAACAGATATTCAATTCTGGGTGCCGGTGATTGTTCTGCTATTAGGTCTTCTTCTTCTTTTCTATGTAAATGGAGGTTGATAATGAATATTGTTAGATCTCTTTCAAGAAAATCGGTCAGCCCTCTTCATGCAACCGGAGTTATAGCTGGAATTGCTGCAGGAGCCTGGCTTGGAACGGCAGAAGCACCAACACAATTAGTAACTACAGGAATATCTCCTTTTATTGTTTCAGCTGCAATGGTAATGGGAGTATTTGTTGCACGATGGACAATTCCAACGCTTCTAAAAGGAACAAGCTATATAATAACAGATTTAAGATTAATGCTTCATCTTCTTGTATGGGGAATACTTGCTGGAGCATTTGAAGCGGTTGCAAATACACTTACTATTTTTGCTATTAAAGATGTAGGGCTTGCAATTGCTTTTCCAATCTGGAACAGCAACAGTTTAATAGGAATTCTCTGGGGATGGCTGCTTTTTAATGAACTTAAGGGAGCGGGGAAACGTCAATGGACAAAGGTTGCAGGCGGAGCTGTAGCTATAGTAATTGCCACAGTTATACTTGGATATGCCTCAACTCAATCTTCTGGAGTGTCTACACAAACTGCTTTTATGGGAATTCTAGCTGCTTTAGGTGCCAGTGTGCTTTGGGGAACTAGCTATATTCCTTATAGAAAAGCATATCTTAGTGGTATGAATCCTTTATCGTTCCTCACTGTTTTTACTGTAGGTGAGTTAGGTACAGTTCTACTTTTATCATATATGTTTCTGGGGGGTGTAGGTCCGCTTGTTCATGAGCTCATACTTGCTAAATCTTCTCTTTTCTGGTTATTTTTTGGTGGATTTTGCTGGGTTGTTGGAGATATCTTTCAACAATTTGCGGTAAAATATATAGGAATTGGAAGAGGAATTCCTCTTGCAAATACTAACCAGATTTGGGGAGTAGCATGGGCTGCATTAGTTTTTTGTGATCTCAGGGGTGCCAATATATTAACTATTATTTTAATTTTAGGCGGATGTCTTCTGATGATTTTTGGTGCAGGGTGTATTGCCAGTACAGAGGCATCAGGAGAGGAACATAACAGCTGGAACAAAGCTGTTGAAAAGGAATGTGTCAGATATAATCTTAACAAGGAACGTGTAATGGTTGCTGTTTCTGGTGGTGACCCCCTTGGACTGGAGAAAAAAGGACATGCTTGGTGGGATATTCTTATTGTTATTATAGCAGTGGGTATTTTTGTGTTCTTTGCAATGCTTGCCAATAAGCCGGCATTAATGATGAATTATGTATGGCTAGGAATTATAGCATTTTTAAGTATTCTTGTGGCAGTTATTGGAGGATTGATGCTTCATAAACATACAGGTTTTTCCTAAAAGTAAAATTCAAGGAAATTTTAATGAGATAATATTTTTAAAAAAAGAGAAAGGTTGGTGTATCATGTCGGGACCAGGAGAATATTGGATTGGTGAAGAAGAAAAAGAACAAGTACTAGATGTATTATCTTCGGGACATTTGAGTCGTTACGGGGTCTTGGATGACCCGGACTTCAAACACAAAGTTTATACACTTGAAAAAGAATTTGCTGATTATATCGGCACTAATTACTGCATTGCAGTTTCAGGAGGAACAAATGCTATTTATATCAGTCTTCTTGCTCTAGGTATCCAGCCCGGTGATGAGGTGATAGTACCGGGTTATACTTTCTGTGCAACATATACTGCTATTATTTTTGCAGGTGGTATACCTGTTCTGACTGAAATTGATGAAAGTTTGACAATAAACCCAGATGACATAGAAAAGCGAATTACTCCAAACACAAAATTTATTATACCTGTTCATATGCTGGGAAATCCATCCAATATGGATAAAATTTGTGAAATAGCGAAGAAACATAATCTTAAAATACTTGAAGACAGCTGCCAGGCTATAGGTGCAGGTTATAAAGGTAAAAAGCTTGGTTCTATTGGAGAAGTAGGATGTTTTTCACTCAATAATCATAAGACCATCAGTTCAGGTGACGGAGGACTAATTGTAACGGATAGAGAAGACTGTTATAAAAAATCTTTTGCTATTCATGATCAAGGGCATTTTCCTTTAAGAGCAGGACTTGAACTGGGTAAAAGGGAAATTATGGGTATGAACTTTAGAATGAATGAACTTTCAGGCGCTGTTGCCTTGGCGCAATTGAGGAAATTAAATAAGATTACTGCCGTTCTTCATAGAAAGAAGAATCTTCTACGTGATCAAATAGGAGAAATTCCTGGAATGAGATGGCGTAAACTTAATGATATTGAAGGAGAAAGCGGTACTTTGCTAACAGCCATTTTTGAAGATAGAAATAGAGCGCAGAAAGTAGCTGAGAAAATTTCATCAAAGACTGTAAATCATTCAGGATGGCATGTTTATTCTAATATGGAACATATTCTGTATCATCTTAAAAAAGTCGGACAGCCACATAAAAAAGGTATACTGCCACGCACAGATGATATTCTATCGCGTTCGATTAACCTTAGTGTAGGTGTTGTTGATGCCGGTTTGGGAAGTGGCTTTGGAATAAATATCAATTCTACAGAGGAAGAAATTGTGAATGTTGCTAAAAAATTTAGAGAAAGTGTATTAAATACATAAACAGTTTAGTTATAGATAGAGATTATTTTTATATAAGACAAACCTAATTGTTTGGCTTATATATATTGACAGGAGAATACAATGAAGGCGACATTTGCAAAAAAAAGAAATAATATTTTACTTAAAGACATACTGAAACCTAAACCTGATGTTAATGAGGTTTTAGTTAAAGTTGCTTACTGTGGAGTGTGCGGTACTGATATAGGTATGGCGTATAGTGACTGTGACGAATATACTCCTATCGGACACGAATTTTCCGGTGAAATAGTGGCACTTGGTTCAGGAGTAAAACATTTAACAAAAGGCGACAGAATTACTGCAGAATGTTCAACTGCCTGTGGTGTCTGCAAAGCATGCCGTGAGGGCAGAGAGCTCTCCTGTACAGATATAACATCTTTTTTTGCAAAGGAGTCCGCTTTTGCTGAATATATCAAAATACCTGCAAGAAATGCGGTGAAAATTGGAGATATGGATTATAAAACTGCTGCGTTAATTGAACCTTTCAGTGTTGCCTTATGTATGGTAAATCTTGCGGAACTTACAGTAGATGATGAAATTCTTATAATAGGAGTCGGGCCTATAGGACTTCTTGCACTGGCTGCCTGTAGAAAAATGGGTGTGAAAAATATATATGTTGTCGGTAGAGAATACAGTAAAGCCAGGTTAAAAATGGCTGCAAAACTGGGAGCTGATTGTATTATTACTCCTTCTGGAAGCAACATGCGAAAAATGCTAGAAAAACTTAAGATAGATGGATTCGATAAAATTCTTATAACAGCTAATCCTTCTACTATATCAGATTCAGTACATTTAAGCAAAAAAGGTGGCATTATATCATATATAGGATATTCTCATGGCGATGATAAAGTAACAATTGATACTGATGTATTTCATGTCAAACATTTGCAGCTTAGAGCATATGACGGGCCAGCAAAGTTTTTTCAAAGAGCAAAAAATCTATTAGAACAAAGTATTATACCAGATGATTTTATAAGTCATGTCTTTAAGCTAGATGACATTAAAGAAGCTATCAGAACTGCTGCTGAAGAAAAAGAAAAATCTATTAAAATACTGGTTCAGATCTAACATACATCTATACATATTTCAACAAAATAAAACATTGGCTGTGATGTGATATATGGACATACAAATAGCATTATTTTATAAATATAGAAATTTCTATTTTTATATA
>DASCNA010000146.1:0-17045 GCA_036011305.1 Victivallales bacterium | reverse complement strand
CTATTAATATTAATTCGGACTCTTTAGTCAAATATCTGCGCCCCAATTTAATCCTCTTATATAAAATTAAAATATTATATTTATAGTATAATATTAACATAATACAATGCCAAATAAACTGAAATAGAATGTCAGATCTGATCTTAGTTTTTACAATTTATTTCTTTTAAAAATCAGAACAGTGATATCATCAAATCTGTTTCCTTCTTCAAAATCTTTTACATCTTTGATTATTGCATTTGAAAGTTCAGAAGGCTTTAAACTTCGATTTTTCTTTAATAATTTATAAAGTCTTTCTTCGCCGTATTCTTCCTCTTCAGGAGATATCGCTTCACTTACACCGTCAGTGTAGCAGATGACTGAATCACCGAAGTTAAGTCTTTTATTACCTGATATATATGTTGCATCTTCAATAACTCCTAAAGGTATATTGTTTAAATTGCCAAAGGTATTTAATGAAATGGCTGAAGATAATTTATCAAAACGTTTTGTTAAATTTTTCATACGGCTAAAATTAATATCTGGTCTGTCATTAAGTATAATAGCTTCATGATGTCCTGCATTTGCGTATATGAGTTCGCCTGTATCTATGTTGTAATAGCATAGAAAAACTGTTACGAACATGCATCTGATATTATCAGTTACCAAGATTTTATTTGCTTTTATGAGAGCTTCAGAAGGATCTTTTTCGCCCGGGCAAATGTTTCTCAAAACAGTTTTAGCAAAAGCCATAAACAGTGCTGCGGTTATCCCTTTCCCTGACACATCAGCCAAAACCAGTGCAAGTCTGCCGTCATCAAGATAAAAGAAATCATAAAAATCTCCCGCAGCATCTTTTGCCGCTTCCAGTGCTGCATATAACGTAAACTCAGGTCTTATATATTTAGACGTTATATTTGGGAGGATAGAGTGCTGAACTTCTGCCGCAATTTTTATTTCACTTTCAATCTCTTTTCTGGTTTCCACTTCATTTCTCAATTTACTGAAAGATTCCCTAAGTTCCTTCTTCCTTTCTTTAATTTTTTTATCAAGGCTGTCATTTAACAGCATCAACTCTTTGCCGTGTTTTTTTTTAGATGAATACAGAAAAAAGAATAGAGAAAGTAAAACAGCTACTAAAGAAGAGATAATTATTAATAATAGATTAGTAAAGTTTGCCATATGGAGTTTCTGGTTTTTTAGCGAGATGTCTTCTTTAAGCATTGATACCTGTTTGTTGATATATTTATTTGATGATATCAACGCGCTTGTTTTAAGCAGTTTTACATAATTTTTATATTTTGCCTTTTGGTAAAGCACAAGATGCTTGTATGCTTTGTCAATTTTATTTTCAGCAGAATATAGTTCATAAAAACCTTTATTAATTTTATTGGAATAAAAAGAGTTTTTCTTTATTGCATTCAAACTATCTGCTTTGTTAAAATAAGTAACTGCTTTCTGATATTTATGTTGTTTTAAATATACATAACCTAACCAGTACAGCCCTTGAATCTTGTTTTTTTTTGAAGGATTATTTGTTTTATTGATAGATTTTCTAAGGTAAAATAGGGCTTTATCGTAATCTCCCAGCTTATAATAAGATATACCAAGGTTGCAACAATAAGAAGAATATTGATATTTTAATATTTCGGGAGATTTATATTTTGAAAGAGCGTTCTCTAAGGTTTTTATTGCCAGTTTATATCTCTTTTGATCGTAATAAATACCCCATAAAGTCATCTGGACATAGTATTTAGTAAAATTATTTTGTTTATCTGCAATTCTTTCTGCTGTTTTTGCATAAAAAATAGCTAGGTCAATGTTTTTTATATTTTGGTAAATTTGACTGATAAAGCAGTAAACAATCGCGACATACCCTTCATTAGGACTATACTTAAAGGTTTTAAAATAATTAACCAAAGCTAATTCTAAATTATTTTCTATATCATATATTTGAGCTGAATAAAAATATGAAAAATAAATCATCGAATTATTTTTATATTTAATACCGAGCTCTTTTAATGCCTGACAATATTCAAGAGCTTTTTGGTAATTTCCTATCATTACATATAAACGTTGTATTTTCTGGAAAGCATTATTGATGGCGTCTATATCTTTCTTTTTTTCCGCTTCTGCTAATAATTTATATTCTTTTTTCAATTCTTTGTAGCGAATCATACTACTTGAACAGTAATTTACTTTTATTTCACTATTACTTTTTTTATCAGTTGATTTCATCGAATGATAGAAAATGGGTCGGAGATTGTTGTAAGCATGGCTGTGCAATAAATTCGACAGATTAACAATAGTGATCAATGAAATGATAAAAATTGTTAATATTTTCTTATTCACAAGCATAATAAATCAATCCCATACTATTTAATTCTTTTGAATGCCAGAATTGTAACATCGCTACACCTGTTATCATCTTCAAAATTTTTGACATTTTTGATGATTTTACATGAAATTTCTGATGGTGTTAGTTTTCGATTTTTCTTTAATAATTCATAAAACCTTTTTTCCCCATATTCCTCATCTGATGGAGATACAGCTTCAATTACACCATCTGTATAGCAGATAATAGTTTCATCTATTTTGAGGTTTATATTTCCTGATTTATATGTTGTATTACCCATTACACCTAAAGCCATATTGTAAAAACAACCGAAAGAATTTATAGATTTATCACCTAATTTAATAGCAGGATGATGACCTGCATTTGCAAAATTAATATTCCCTGTCTCAATATCATAATATAACAATAATAAAGTTGTAAATATGCATTTGACATTATCAGTAGCCAATATCTTATTAGCCTTTTTGAGAGCTTCAGAGGGATCTTTTTCATTTAGACATATGTTTTTTATTGCAGTTTTTGCAAATGTCATAAAGAAGGCTGCTGTAATTCCAGTTTCAGAAGTATCAGCCAAAATCATTGCAAGTTTTCCATCTGCAGTATAAAAGAAATCGTAGAAATCTCCCGGTGCGTCTTTGCCCGGTTCCATTTTTGCATATAACGTAAATTCCGGCCTTATAAATTTAGATGTTATATTAGGCAGAATGGACTTTTGAATTTCTGTAGCAATTTTAATTTCGTTTTCAATTTTCTCTCGTGCTTCAATTTCATTTCTTAATTTGCTGAAAGATTCCCTAAGTTCCTTAGTTTTTTCCATAACAATATTATCAAGATTTTCATTTAGTAGTACTAATCGGCTTCCATGTTGCTTCTTAGATATATATAGAAAGAAAAAAAAGATCACCAGGACTAATACTAAAGCAGAAATAATTATTAATAGTGTATTTGTAAGATTAGCCATACGCAGTGTATGAGTTTTTTGTAGAATATCTTTTTTCAGCATTGAAACATGCTGATTAATATATTTATTTGATGATATCAATGCACTCGCTTTAAGGCGGTTCTTGTAGTATTGTTCTTCAGCTTTTTGATAAATAACAAGATGTTTATATGCTTTATCAATTCTGTTTTCTGCGGAATAGAGTTCATAAAAACCTTTATTTATCATCATCACAAAATAAAGAACATTTCCTGAATTCAACAATTTTGCATCATTAAAGTATTTATATGCTTTTTTATAATCATGTTTCTTTAAATACACATATCCTAACCAAAACCGGCCCATAATTTTCATTTCATGACAAGGTTTATTGTTTTTATTTATAGATTTCCTTAAAAAAAACAGTGCTTTGTCATAAATACCTAATTTATAGTAAGAAGTACCTATCGTTCGACAATAATCATTATAATAAAATTTTAAGATATAGGTAGTTTTAAAGTTTGATAAAGCATTCTTTAAAGTTTTGATTGTTTTTTTATATTTTTTCTGAGCTGAGTAAATATTCGCAATAAAACGTTGAACAATATATTTATTGCTATTATTATCTGTTTTATTAACTATTTTTTTAGCTGTTTGAGCATAAAATAGGGCTAATTTATAATTAGCTATTTTTGTATAAATCTGAACTATGTTGCAGTAATTATTTACAAGATCTGACTTATTTGAAGAGTATTTTATTGCCTTAAAGTAATTGATCAATGCTAATTCTAAATTATCCAACACACCATATACTTGTCCAGTACAATAATATGAGTTAAAAATCAAATCATTATTTTTATATTTGAGGCCAAGCATTTTTAATTTTTTACAATATTCAAGTGCTTTTTTATAATTTCCCAATGAATTATATAACCAAATTATATTTTGCATGCTATTGTTTATATCTTTTATATCCTCACTTTGTTCAGCTTCTGCTAATAATTTACATTGCTTTTTTAACTCGTTGTAGCTGATCATACTGCTTGAACAGTAGTTTACTTTTAGAGTATGGTTTTTGTTTTTATCAGTTGATTTCAGCAAATGATGGGGAATAAGGTAATGATTATTGTAAGCACGGCCGTATGATAAATTAACAAAAGTAATAAACGAAAGGATGGAAATCATTAATAATTTTTTATTTATCTGCATAATCAAGCTATATCATACTATTCATTTCTTTTAAAAATCAGAACAGTGATATCATCAAATCTGTTTCTTTCTTCAAAATCTTTTACATCTTTGATTATTGCATTTGAAAGTTCAGATGGTTTTAAGCTTCGATTTTTCTTTAATAATTTATAAAGTTTTTTCTCTCCATATTCTTTGACTTCAGGGGATATTGCTTCAGTCACGCCGTCAGTGTAGCAGATTATTGAATCTCCGGTGCTAAGTTTTTTGCTTTCTGATGAGTATTCTTCATTTTCCATTACACCTAAAGCCATATTGTTAGAAGTACCAAATGTGCTAATAGATTTATCATTTAAAATTACAGCTTCATGATGCCCTGCATTTGCATATATGATTTCACCTGTTTCTATGTTGTAGTAGCATAAAAAAACTGTCACAAACATGCATTGATCGTTATCAGTAGCCAATATATTATTTGCCTTTTTGAGTGCATCAGAAGGATCTTTTTCATTTTGACATATATTCTTTAATACAGTTTTAGCAAATGTCATAAATATGGCTGCTGTAATTCCTTTTCCCGAAACATCAGCCAAAATTAAAGCAAGTCTGCCGTCCGCCATATAAAAGAAATCGTAAAAATCACCTGCAGCATCTTTAGCCGGTTCCAGTTCAGCTGATAATGTAAATTCTGGTTTTTGGTATTTAGATGTTATTTTGGGGAGAATAGACCTTTGAATTTCTGCAGCAATTTTAATCTCGTTTTCGACTTTCTTCCTGGTTTCAATTTCCTTTCTTAATTTACTGAAAGATATCCTAAGCTCTTTTGTCCTTTCTTTAACTTTATCCTCAAGGCTGTTATTTATCAGTATTAATTCTTTGCCATGTCTCTTTTTAGATAAATACAGAAAAGATGCTAAAACCAACAGGGCTAATATTAATATGGATATTATGAGTAGTAGTATATTTAAAATGTTATCAGTATGAAGTTTCTTATTTTTATATAAAATATCTTCTTTAAGTATGGGGATTTGTGTATCAATATATTTATTGTTTTGTAATCTGTTGCTTGTCTTTAGTACATTTCTCATTTCTTCTTCTTTTAATTTTACATAAGACAATAAATATTTATTTGCTTTTTTAAATTTTTGTTTTGCTGTAAATAATTCATAAAAACCCTTGTCTATTTTTATCGCATAACCTTTATTTATTGGGGAAATATTTAACTTTTGAGCTTTCATTAGGAAAGTGTATGCTTTTGTCAAATTACCTTTTTTTACATAAGTTAATCCTATATAAATAATTGGCAAACAATGTACATACCGGTCAGAAGAACTATGTTTCAAACATTTATTTAAATAGAACAATGCCTGCTTATATTTTTCAAGATTATAATATGCAGTTCCTAAAGATAAAAAGTAAACATATTTATTCCAACTATTTGGAGATTTATATTCAGAAAAAGCAGTAGATAAAATTTTAATTGATTTTTTATATTTTTTTTGGGCGAAATAAACATTAGAAAGATTGTATTTAGCAGCATATATAGCTTCAGGAATATTTGATTTCTCAGCAATCATTTCAGTTGCTTTTGCATAAAATATGCTTTCTTTAAAATTATTTGTGTCCTGATAAATAAAACATATATATTGATAGATCTGAAATTTATAATATGTAACCTTTTCTTTTGAAATGTTAATTGATTTATCTTGAATAAATTTTAATGCATTAATAAAATTGACTAGTGCTAATGTCCGTCTATACAGTTGAAAATATGCTTCGCCTAGAGAATAATTAGAATGAAAAATCATACTGTTATTATTGTATTCTATTCCATATTTTTTCATTTTTTCTGCATATTCAATAAGTTTATTATAATTTTTTGATTTCGAGTATAAATAAATAATTTTTCTTAAGGAATGATTAATGATTTTAATATCTTTATTCTTTTCTGCTTCATGTAAAGTTAACAATTCTCTTTTCAATTTTTTATAATAATTCATACTGCTTGAACGGTAATTTGGTTCTATTGTATTATCAGTTGATTTTAGCGAATGACGGTAAACTGGTAGGAGACGATGGGAAGTATGACTGTACAATAAACTTGATTGATAAATCACTATGATAAATATAGTGATAAAGATTGATAATATTTTTTTATTTACACTCATCAACATCTCAATAATACAAAAACTATAATGTATTAATAATTATAACTTTTTTTGTATCGATATTAACAGTGAATAATATTTAATTATTAATGAAAAATAATAATGAAGTCTATGTAAACAATTATATATTATTTCAACGTTAGACTATGCTATTTCTTTCTAGATTTATCAGTTATGTCTCTATCAATAAAACTGAAATATTCTTCACCTTTATAAATTATTCTGGTAGCACGAGCTTCAATAATACGTATTTCTCCATCGGGCCTTATAATTCTGAAAGTTCTTATCTCTGGCCATGAGGTATTGTCATTGTATGTTTTTTCTATTTTACGATAATCGGGGTGGAGGCAGGTATTCAGCCAGAAATGATAACCGTCATCCTGAAACTTTTCATAGGGGTATCCATATATAAGTTCTCTTGATCTGTTTACAAAAAGATGTTCGTTCGTTACTGGTTTTAGTATACAGAATGCCTCCTTCATAGAATTTATACTTTCTCCCATCAGAGATATTATTTTATGTGTTTCTATTTCATTTGTGATATCATTGTTCATGCCGTACAGAATCGCTTTATTATCTTTATCAAATATTTTGAAAGATTTGTATTTAATCCATCTGTTTGATCCGTCTTTGTGTATAACCCTGAAAGAGTGTTCACCTAACGGGAGGGTGCAGTTTGTTTTATTTATCTTTAATTTTCTTTTGTCATCATATTGGATCAGATCAAACCACAGCTGTGGATTTGTTTTAAATTCTTCTTTAGTTCTGCCGTATATTTTATCTGTACCATTTACCCCTAAAAACTTATATTTATATGGTTTATCGCTCATTATCCATATTTGGTCATCCAGTTTGTTGATTACATTTTCAAGAAGCTCAAGTCTCTCTATATTTTCTACAACATCTGTTATATCTTTAATACTTACAGCAATTTCAATAACACTGTCAAGGTCGTCAAATATAGGTTCTATGGAAATAAGGCCGTATTTCGTCTCTCCTATGCCCGGTATTTTTACTCTGATGTCACTAATAGGTACTCCAGTCTCAAATACCTTGTTTTCCAGGGGAACAATGTCTTCAATTTCTTTTCTTCCGAAGATATCAATCGATTTTAATCCAATAACATCTTCTATAGTGTAATTTTTTGAAACATAGAAAAGAAAATTATTATTTACATTTCTGATTACACGGTTTTTATTTTTAATGTATAGAATTTGGTTAATTGACCGGTTTTGAGCGCTTAATCTCCTATTTTCTTTTTTTAATCTTATGTTTTCAGACATGACACGTTCTGTCTCTTTCAATATTGCATTAACAGATTTGTGCTCAACGTTTGATATGGCTGCAGATTGATTTACTTTTGTTTGTAACTGTTTGGTTAATTCACTAATATCAATCTTAGTAATTTTTGTATCATTTTCATTCGGCAGGCCTTTGCAATCTGAAATGTCACTGACACTTACTCCATATAAGGAGGCTAATGCTATCAGGCTTGTTTTTTCAGGCTGCCTTTTTCCGTGCTCCCAGTAGGATATGGTTGAACGGTGTTTGCCAAGATAATCTGCAACCTGGTTTATTGTTAATTTTTTAGCTTTTCTGAAATGCGTTATTTTATCTCTATATATTTTCATTATTTTTCCCTGATGAAATTTAACTATAAGTTTAGTCGACATATTTGTTATAAAAATATAATAGTAGATATAATCTACATTTTATTGTTAATAATAAAATATCTGCATTTAGAAATATGGATTATTTAAATTAATTTAAACTTAAAATTAACTAAATTTAATAAGATAAACTAAACAGAAATTAACAATAACTGATTTATAAACACTAAGGGAGATAAAAAATGAATAATACATTTTTTCCAGAGGTTACATCTGCAATTTTATTTGAAGGAAAAAAATCAACAAATCCTTTAGCCTTTAAATATTATGATGAGAGTAAATTAATTAATGGCAAAACGATGAAAGAACATTTAAGATTTGCTGTTGCATTCTGGCATACTTTTAAAGGAAATGGCGCAGATATTTTCGGTGGACCTGTTTGGGATAGAAAATGGAATTCCTACAATACAGAGATGGACAATGCTAAAGCTGCACTTGAAGCAGCATTTGAATTTTTTGCTAAACTCGGCAACCCTTACTGGTGTTTTCATGACATTGATATTGCTCCTGCAGGAAATTCTTTTTCTGAAAAATGTAATAATTTGAATACCATCGTAGAAATAGCTAAAGAATATCAGAAGCAAACAGGTGTTAAACTCTTATGGGGAACTACAAATGCTTTTTCTCATCCTAGATTTTCTCACGGAGCAGGAACAAATCCTGATGCACATGTAGTGGCATATGCTGCTGCACAGGTTAAAAATGCCCTTGATGCAACACATGCTCTTGGCGGAGAAAACTATGTGTTCTGGGGAGGTCGAGAAGGTTACGATACTTTGCTAAATACAAATTATTCTCATGAGCAGGAACAGCTTGCAAAATTTTTCCAAATGGCTGTTGAATATAAAGAAAAAATCGGATTTGAGGGACCTTTCTTGATTGAACCTAAACCAAAAGAACCTACAAAACATCAGTATGATTTTGATTCAGCGACTGTATTGAACTTTCTAAAAAAATATAATCTGATGGATTATTTTAAACTGAATATCGAAGCTAATCATGCAACTTTGGCCGGTCATACATTTGAACATGAACTTACAGTTGCTTCTGCTGAAGGTAAACTTGGAAGCCTTGATGCAAATACCGGTGATCCTAATTTAGGATGGGATACTGATCAATTTCCTACTTCTTTCTATACTGCAGCATATGCATGTTCTATTATATTGAAACAGGGTGGAATTCAATCAGGAGGAGTTAATTTCGATGCCAAATTAAGGCGTGGCTCATGTGATAGTATAGACCTGTTTTATGCACATATCGGCGGAATGGACACCTTTGCTCGCGGTCTTGAAATTGCTGCAAAAATACAGGAAGACGGAGTTCTTGATGATTTTGTAGATGAAAGATATGCAAGTTTTAAATCAGGTCTTGGACTTGGTATTATGAATGGTTCAGAAACTTTAGAGTCATGTGAGAAATATATTCTTGAAAAAGGCGAACCTACATTAAAAAGTGGTAGACAGGAATACTTGGAAAATATTGTAAATGGCTATATTGTAAACAGCTAATTTGCGAATTATTAATTGTCAATGAGGAACGATGATGAAATCAGTATTAGGAATTGATGTAGGGACACAAAGTACCAAGGTGATAATTTATGATTTTGAAAATAAAAAAATTGTTGCTGAATCATCGCATTCTCATGACATTATTTCAGATAATGACGGTACAAAAGAACAGAAAGCTGAATGGTGGATTGAGGCTATTAAAATCTGTCTGAATGAAATCAATTCAGAAATAAAAAAGAGCGTAGTTGCTATTGGCGTATCGGGTCAGCAGCATGGTTTTGTGCCGCTGGATGCGGATGGCAATGTTCTTTATAATGTCAAACTTTGGTGTGATACATCAACTGATAAGGAGTGTAAAGTTATTACTGAAAAATTTGGAGGGAAAGATAAGCTTGTCTCTGAAATAGGTAATGAAATACTGCCAGGTTATACTGCTTCTAAAATACTCTGGTTTAAAAATAATAAACCAGAGCTTTATAATAAAATGGAGACTATTCTGCTTCCGCATGATTATATAAATTACTATTTTACCGGTAATCTTGATATGGAGTTTGGAGATGCTTCAGGAACTGGTTTGCTGAATATAGAATCGAGAACATGGAATCAGGAAATCCTGAATGTTATTGATCCTGATAGAGATTTATGTTCCTGTCTGCCTGAATTAATCAAATCTTATGATGCAGCTGGAATATTAAAAGACGATGTTGCTGAAGATTTAGGGCTTAATTCGGGAACAATAGTATCTTCAGGCGGTGGAGACAACATGATGGGGGCAATAGGTACCGGAGCGACAAAACAAGGTAAAATGACAGCTAGTTTAGGAACTTCAGGAACTCTGTTCGGTTTTTCAAAAACACCGATAATTGATGAAGATTTAGCTTCATTCTGTTCTTCGACAGGTGGTTGGCTTCCTCTGTTATGTACTATGAATTGTACAGTGGGTTTAGAATTAACCAGAAAGTTACTGAGAAAAGATTTAAATGAAGTAAATTCATTAGTAAAAGAAACTGAAATTGGTAGTTCAGGAATTATAACTTTACCATTTTATAATGGGGAGAGAGCACCTAATTTTCCCAATGGGAAAGGGTGTATTATGGGACTTACTCCCGATAATATGTCTGAAGGCAATTTGCTGAGATCATCTATGGAAGCAGCTATTTTTGGTTTAAAATACGGGCTTGAGCTATTTATCAAAAATGGTTTTATCCCTTCTGAAATAACTATTACTGGTGGTGGAGCCAAAAGCAGTTTCTGGAGACAGATGGCTGCAGATATTTTGAATACACCAATCAAAACTGTAGAAGTTGAAGAAGCAGCTGCATTCGGTGGTGCTATCCAGGCTTTGCTTGCATATGAATCATTAACTGAGAATATAGATATTAATGATTTAATAAATGAACATTTATGCGTAGATGATAATAAAAAACATTTTCCAAACGAAAATGCTGTAAAAGCTTATGAGCCTGTTTATTCTAAATATAAACAATATGTTGCAAGTGTAACAAAAATGTTTGAATAATATTACTTTTGCAATACTGGAAAATATTGTTTGGGATTGTAGTTTTTGTTATATGGACGATCTGATAGGAGTTTTATATAATGAAATATGATCACAAACTTATTGAACTGTATACTTGCCAAATATTAGAAAAATATAATATCCCTTCAAATAAAGCTAAAATTAGCGCAAAAATTCTTGTTGAAGCTGATTTAAGAGGAATTTTTTCACATGGTATAAATAATATAGAAACATATGTTATTAAAGCAATAGAAAATGGAGGACTGATTCTAAACGCTGAATCGGAAGATATTAATCCTGATAACAAATTTTCTATAAGGCATATTGATGCCAATGGCGAACTGGGACATTGTTCTGCAATGTTTGCTGTTAATTATGTTAAAAAATTAGCAAGAAAATATGGTTACGGCAAGGTTTATGTCTCCAATGCCAATCACTTTGGCGCAGCAGGTATTTATTCAGAAGAAATATGTAAAGAAAAAGATCTTTCAGGACGCGTTTGTTGTACAACTCTTTCATGTACAGTTCCATATGGGGGGAATAAAAAACGTCTTGGAACTAACCCGTTAGCCTGGTCTATTCCTTATAATGATGGAATTATAACAATTGACATGGCTACTACCACTCATGCCATAAGCGGTCTGGCTAAAGCTGTTATAGAGAGATTTCAACTGCCGTTTCCCGCTTATGATAATGAGGGTAATGAAATTTTAGATTCTTCTATCTTCTCATCTGTTGAAGATTTTTATAATAACAGTTCAATGGTTCCCCTTGGTGCTTTGGGGCGTGAAAAATCTAAAAAAGCAGATGCTGGTTACAAAGGAACCGGTTTAGCAACATTAATTGAGCTTGACAGTGTTATAGGTTCCGGACCGTCAACTTTTATAAATCCAACAAATATGAATGTAAACCGCAGAATTCATCAAACATTTGAAGCATGGCGTGTTGATACATGTTTTTCAAAAAAAACAGCACTGAATAATATATCAAAAACAATTAAAGATATTAGACAATATGGAGGTGACAGTATGCTTATGCCCGGAGAGAAGGAGCATATAACAAGAAGAATAAGCATAGAAAACGGGATTCCATATACAAACGAACAGATTAACAGATTTAATAATATCAGAAAAAATTTAGGTCTATCAACAATTGATAGTTAATTTCTATTGAAATTTCACAGAGTTGAGGGAAAAGGGGAGATGGCTAATGATTGAAAAATTGGCAGTTCATGGTGGTTTAAAAACCAGAAACAGAGGATTTTCTACCTGGCCGCAGTATGGAGAAGAAGAGACTAGAGCTATACAAAAAGTGCTTGAAAGTGGAAAATGGGGACGTCTGGAAGGAACTGAAACAGAAAAATTTGAGAAGTCGTTTGCAGAATTTCATGATTGTAAATATGGAGTAACTGTATTTAACGGCACTGTTGCTCTACAGTTGGCACTGATTGCTGCCGGAATCGAAGAAGGAGATGAGGTTATTGTTCCGGCTTATACATTTTTGGCTACAGCAAGTTCTGTAATGCTGTGCAATGGAACACCAATTTTTGTTGATATCCATCCTGAAACCTACTGTATTGATCCAGATAAAATAGAAGAGGCTATTACTGCTAATACCAAAGCTATTATTCCTGTGCATCTAGGTGGTCAGGCTGCCGAAATGGATAAAATTATGGAGGTAGCTCGAAAATATAGTTTGACTGTTATTGAAGATTGTGCTCATGCTCATGGTGCTGAATATAAGAATAAACGCGTAGGTTCCATAGGGCATATGGGATGTTTTTCTTTTCAATCTTCTAAGAATTTGACATCCGGAGAAGGTGGAATTGTCATAACAAATGATAAAAATTATTACGGAACCTGTTTTTCTATGCATAATTGCGGACGTGTGCCTGATGGTGCATGGTATGATCATAGATCGTTGTCAATGAATCTTCGGCTAACTGAATTTCAGTCGGTATTGCTCTCCTGCGGGCTGGATCGTTTGAACGGGCAAATCGACTTACGGAATATTAATGGAAAATACTTAAATAAAAAATTATCAACAATACCTGGAATCAGTCCCATTACACGAGGACATGGTGAAACACGGCACGGTTATCATCTATATATGTTTCGCTATAAACCGGAAGAGTTTAATGGTGTGTCTCGTCAACGTTTTCTTGAAATTCTTAATGCTGAAGGAATCCCATGCGAGAGTGGATACGATATACCGCTTTACAGACAGCGTATTTTTGTAGACAAGGTATTTGGACCTTATGTAGGCTTTCGGAAGACTCGACCAGATATAGATTATACTTCTGTCAGTTGTCCGGTTTGTGAACAGGCATGTTTAGAAGTCTGTTGCATAAAACAGGCTGTATTACTTGGAACGGGAAAAGATATGGATGACATTGTGTGTGCGATTCAAAAAATATATGACAATAGAGATAATCTTAAATAAGGGAGAAGCTCAAATGCCTACTGGATGTGAGGTAGAAAAAATATTGAAGAATACAGAAACCTATTTTAATGATATATTACTACCATTTTGGATTAATAATTCAGTTGATACTAAATTTGGTGGATTTTTAACACATTTTGATGAATTCGGTAAGCCGACAGACGATACCACAAAGACTTTTTTGATGCAAATACGCATGCTCTATACTATGTCCAGTGCACATAGGGCAGGGTATGGTAATGGACGCTGTGGTGAACTAGCCAAAGTTGGAGCTAAGTTTATCAATAATCATTATTGGGATGATAAATATGATGGATGGGGATGGATAGCTGACCGTGATGGGAAAATAACAAGTTGGGATAAAGTGGGATATGGACATTGTTTTGGTGTTTATGCTTTTAGCGAATATTTTCTAGCCACAGGTGATGAGTTGGGAAAGGAATGCGCTCTTAAAAGCTTCGATGCGATTTGTCGTCATATGATAGATTTTAAAAACGGTGGTTTTATAGAATTGTTTCACCGGGACTGGACCCCGCTTGAAGGAAGGAAATCAGGCGGTGATCGAAAATCACTAGATGTACATATGCATATGATGGAGGCATTTACTACTCTTTATGAAATGACCGGTTCTGTAAGTCATCGCCGCCATTTAATTGAAGTTATAGATTTGATTCTTGACAAGATGCTTCATTCAAAAAATGGATTGGGTATTGCACAATTTACATACGATTACACACCTTTGCAGGCAATAAATTTTGATACAACCTGGTGGCGTGATGCTGACCCTGAAGAAGGAAATGCTGCCAAACCCCTTGACCAAACTTCACCTGGGCACAATGTTGAGTTTGCATGGCTACTGCAGCATTCTGCCGATATTCTTGGTCTTTCTGAAAATAAGTATAAACACATACTCAGAACAATGTGTGATCACTGCATTACATTTGGAATTGATCACAAATACGGCGGTGTTTATGCTGATGTGCCGATGGAACAAGCGACCCAGCAAACAGAAAAACAATTTTGGCAGCAGGCTGAAGTCCTGATTGCTTTGCTTGATGCCTATTCTGTTCTTGGAGATGAGAAATATTGGAATGCATTTATCAATGTTTTTAATTTTACTTTTGATAAATTTATTGCAATGGATGCCGGTGGTGAGTGGTATGAACGTCTGGATCGTGAAGGCAATGTGCTCGATGGGGATTTAGCTCATTCATGGAAAATTAGTTACCATACAGTCCGTTCAATGATTCAGACAATTAAGCGTTTGAGAAAAATATACCAGAATTAATGGAAAAATTAAATTCTAAAAATTAATTTGCTTTCTGCAGTTGTTCAGAAATTTATATATTTTTAAGTGTTTCAATTTTATTTTGTAGTGTCTTGAAATATTCGGAATCTACTACTTCTGCAACTGCCTTTTTCTTTTCGTATTCATTGATGTCAACTTCCAAAGTCTTGATTCGTCTTCTAAGTTTTCTGAATATTTTTTGATTATGTATAAATATGATCAATGCCATTATAATAATGATAATTATAAAAGAAAAAAGAAATATTATCTGTTTGTAGAACGCAGGAAGTGCTATTGCTTCATTGTATGGGAAAATACCGATTAAATCAAAAGAATAGGCGGGGTTTTTAATGATACTTCCAGCAATAAAATATTTTTTATTCTGAAATGTGTTTATGGTGGTATGGGTTTTAATGTAATTGTTTGAGTTAGACATACTGATTATAAACTTCTTGAATTCAAGAGATATATCTTTTTGATTCTGTCCGGCAATGATTTTTGATTTTTTATAATCTATACAGTACAGACCTGCTTTAGTTGTACTATTTGCTATTAGTTCAGTTTGAATTCTTCTGCTTATTTTATCTAAATCCAAGTCAGTAAATATAACACCGTGGAATTTATTGTTACTGTCATAAAGGGGTGTAATTATTGCGATTGTTTCGTACTTAGGTTCTTTGCCTGTTGGACGGTAATTGAATAAAACTTCTGAGTATATTTCTTTTTTATATTTTTTAGCGATTTTAAAGTAATCTCTAAATGAATAGTCAATGCCCAGGAATTCTTTATATTTTTCAGGTACAACAAGCTTTGATATACCTTTGCTGTTTATAAAACCAAGGTTCATCATATAGCTGTTGGTAGAGTAAAAATCTTCAAAGATTGCCATAAGTTCTTTCTTTGTTGGTATATCTCCCTGATTAAACATTCTGGAAATCATATTAAGATCTCTTCCTGTATCTGATAATATATAGTTCAAATCCTCAGAAACAGATCCAGTTATCATTTGCAGTTCTGTCTCTGCAGCTTTTTCTGAATTGAAAATTGCATCATCATAAAAGGATTTAGATACAAAAAACCCACCGATTAAAACTACAAGCAGGAATGTAAAGAACAATACAATACTTTTCATAAATTAGTGTTTTTTATCCAGAGTAAATGAATATAAATTAAATTGATAGAAAATATTTATTTAAATTTCTAATCGTTTATCAATTTAGATGCAATATTATTTATTTTTTGAGGCCAAACATCTTTGCTGTTCTCAATGCAATATAATTTTTTACTGGCAAATTTATTTAAGTTATATGTATGAGGTAGAACTTCAGCTACCGGGCAGTTAAACTTTGCTTCGACTGCTTCTTTGACCTGTTTTAAGTCATACTCTGGATGTACCATGTTGACAATCAAGAAAATATTTTTTACTTTTAATTTTTTAGCTATATCAATTGTAACGCTGGAACCCTGAAAATCCTGTTCATCAGGTCTCATCACCACGAAAAATACATCTGAAAGGGCTGCGGAAAGAAGTGTTTCTTCATTTAAGCCGGGATGAGTATCAATAAGAATAAAATTTACTTTAAGTTTATTTTTAAGATCTTTTATCGCCTGAGCTAGAAGGAACATGTCATATCCTTCTTTAAGAATTTTGGTAATTGATTCTGTTTTTATATCGCTTGGTATTAAGTAATAACTTTTAGGTTTTAGTCCAAGTTTTTCAGAAATATCAACGGTTGCTTCTTCAATATTAGCTTTACCGAACAGGTAGTCGTTAAGGGTTTTTCCTTTATAGTCAGGTATTTGTAATGGAATATGGATTCCAGGTGACTGTATGTCTGTATCAATTACACAAACTCTGTATCCATGTGTTGCCAATATGTAGCCAAGATTGGCGGTTATGTTAGATTTGCCTGTTCCACCTCTGAACGAATGTATTGATATTGTCTTATGCATAGTATATATATTAGTTAATTATTAATAATGATTATATTCTATATTTTATCATATT
>DASCNA010000145.1:0-85434 GCA_036011305.1 Victivallales bacterium | reverse complement strand
TTCCTTATCGTTTTGAATTGAACCGGTAATACCTGATCTAAATCCCAGCAAATCAAGAATAGTCATTTGAGTTGTAGGGGTATTTGAAAATCTGGATTTTATTCTAAATTTTGGAAGATAATATTTTATTGATTTGTTTATATCTATTTTACCATTTTGTGAAGCTATCAATATCCCTGTAGTTGTAAACATTTTAGATATTGATCCCACACAAAATAGTGTCTCTGGATTTACAGCTTCTTTACTATTTTTACTTAAGTGACCAAAACCTTTTGTCCAGAGAATTCCATTTTTATTTACAATTACAGCTGATGCTCCTGAAATATCTTGATCTTTCAAATATTGAGGCATATTTTTTTGTAAATAGCTAATAATATCACTGACATTGTATGCCTTATCAGTATTTACTACACTTGTTTCTGATGCTGTAACGACAAAATTTATCGTCATTAGCAACACAATCCCTAGAATTAACTTTCTCATTTTTATCTCCCTCAATTATTATCATTAATTAATTAAAATGTTTGTCTATCCAATTCAGATTTGCCTGAAGAAATTTCAGATACAGTTTAGGATAGAAATCATCATGTCCACAGCCCGGATATTCCAGCATTTTTACTACCTTACCCTGTAACCATAAACCTCTGTAAAACTCTTTATTTTGAGAAGGAGGAACATTCGTATCATCAGAGCCAAACTGAATTAATGTTGGTGTTGTGACATTTTTAATATGAAATATCGGTGATCTATCAATATACAATTTATAATTATCGTAATATTTCACTCCAAGGTTATCTGCTGTCTGAAACCAGTTACATAGTCCCTGAAGACTGATATAGTCAGTTTCCCCCGCAGAAAAAGCAGCTACCTTGAAACGATGTGTTTGTGTTATAATCCATGATGTTAAATCTCCTCCATTACTATGACCGACTACAGCCATTTTATCAGTATTTATATTCCCAATTTTTATTATATGATCAACACCAGTCATTATATCCTGGTAGTCTTTAACACCTACATTGCCAACTAGTTCCTTTCTAAATTTTACTCCATGTCCGGAATTTCCTCTGTAGTTAGGCTGAAATATGAAATATCCTTTATCCGAAAAAACCGGAACTGGATAAAACCTTATTCCAGGCAGATAAGTATTTGTAGCTGCAACATCAGGTCCACCATGAATTAGTACTACGAGTGGATATTTTTCATCTTTATTAAAATTTAAAGGATAAGTTAATAAACCGTCTACATCAGTTCCATCTTTTGATTTCCAGTGTACAACTACAGTTTTTCCAAAAGGATACTTTATCAGCCATTGATTTATATCAGTAATGTTTTTAGGATTAGGGTTTTTGATGCTGCTTACAGCTAATTCTGGAGGTTCACTATAATCCTGTTTAACAAAAGCAAATTTGGATGAATCAGGACTTATTGCAACAAGTACAGAAGACAAATTATCATATATTTTCTTAGGCGATCTCCCATCAATTGGTAATGCATAAAGAGTAAATGCCTGTTTATAGTCTTCTGTAATAAATATATTTTTAGAATTATTAGACCACGCCATTAACTTAGGTCTTTCATCTGGAGTTATTGCCAGTTTTTTTGGTTTTCCTCCTTTAGCAGGTATTATATTAATTCCATATGGAGAATATAATTTGAATGGAATTTCTCTAGAAGACACATATGATATCCATTTTCCATTAGGTGAATATTTAGGGAAAAAGTTCCAACCTCCATTATTTACGATAGAATTTACCTTGCCTGTGTCCACACTTACTTGAGAAATACCTGAACTAAACATATCATTTTGCCATGAACTTTTTTGGAAAGAAAAAACAATATTTTTACCGTCAGGAGACCAATTCAAACATAAATAAAACCATGTCGATACTGAAAAGTCCCCTTCAGTTAACTGTTTAATTTTCTGAATATGATCATTATTGTATTCAACATTCACTAACCAAATATTGTCTTTTCTATATTTGCCTGCAACTTTTACGTGATAATTACCTTTAATTGCTTTGGTTTCTTTTTCAGTTAATGGATCCTGCATTACAAAAGCTATCTTATTTCCCTCAGGGGACCAAGCAAAAATAGAAATATTATCTGGGGTATCAGTTAACTGCCAAGCTTCTCCTCCATTAGCCTTTATAAGCCATATCTGATTTTTTCCTGTTCTATCTGATAAAAAAGCAACTGTTTTTCCATCAGGCGACCATCTTGGAGTTGTGCAGGAGAATGAACCATTTGTTAGCGGATAAGCATTTTTACCATTTGCATCTGAAATAAAAATCTGAGAAATGTATTCATTCTTTTTCATATCTGCTTTGGTAACATTGTATACTATTTTTCTGCTATTAGGTGAGAATTCAAAAGTTCCTATATTTTTTAATTCCATCATTACTTGCGGTGTCCATTCATGAGCAGCAGGGATATTTTTTGCAGTAGCAAAACAATAGGTTGCAGTAAAAAATAAAGCTATTATAAGCAAAGCTAACTTTCTAAAACCTCCTATTTTATTTTTTTTAAATCGTTCTTTTGCCCGTTTATCTTTTTTGGAATCAAATATTTTTATTATATTCATCTTTTATCTCGTTGTTTATATATCTTAGATATAGTGTTATATTTCACTATAACACCTATAAAGTAGTTATTATATAAATGTTTGCAAGGATATAATTTAAAAAACTGAGAAAAAATGAAAAATTTTATTTACAAAATGGTAGTATGAAACCCATAGCGTGTGTTTAGGTTTTTTAAAATCATGATCTACTGATCCATATTTAATTACTCTTCCGCCATTAACCACCTGAGGGTTTATAACTTTGGAATTCCCATAATATATCAGTTTGCATTTACCGTTTATAAATGCATTCACAGTATCCGCATCTGTCATGACAGTAGAGTTTCCGTACATGTGAATATCAGCTGTTTTACATTTAAGGTCTTTAAGATCAACTTTTGAAAAACTTGAACTGATTAGTTTAAGGTGTTTTATCTGACCGGTTGCTTTTAGATATGGAGTTCCCATTGAGTCCTCCAGCAGCACTGATATGTCAAAGTTTTTATAATTTACGTTATCCAGAAGCACGGAAGAAGGACTTTCCAGTTTAAGAGATTTTAAACCGTTTGCAGTTACAGTAATCTCAACCTTCTTGGTAGCAGCAATACTTCTGTCATATTTAACAAACAGTGAATCACCCCTTATTTCAGTAGTAATATATTTGATCAGATTAGACTCAGCCCTGATACTGACACTGTTTTTTTTTCCTTCAACCACTCGAACAGAATATGCCCCTCCGACTACTAAATTACTGAAACTGTTTAAAGGTCTGTTTTCAACTGTATAGATACCATTACCTTTCAAAGGGAGAAAAAATATAAACAAAATAAAACCAAAATTGAATATTATTACAGCCAATATAATAGCAACTAAAAATTTATTACTTTTTTTCACCGGTCAACTCCAAAGTTTTAAAATAAGGTTTTAGATCATTCAAAGTTAAATTTAACATCTTTACTACTTTTAAGAATTCAGGCAGCTGATATCTTATAAACTCTTTTCTTTTTTCATCTTCAATAATTTTTTGTGCATTTTCAGTTACAAAATATCCGATACCGCGTTTTTTTACTATTATGCCGTCAAGCTCAAGTTGATTATATGACTTGAGAATTGTATTAACATTAACTTCTACTTCAGATGCATATTCCCTTACGGAAGGCAACCTATCTCCGGCATTCCATATGCCGTTTATTATATTATCTGAAACATATTCAGATATCTGAGTTGAAATTGTCTGTTTATCCTTAAAATCCATATCAGTTATCTCTATATAAATTCTGCTTCCTTTAACCTGAAATAGCCAGCTATAAGACATAACACAGGCAGAACAATGAAGAACAGCACAGAATACACGGCATAATAAACATTTACATACAACGGAGTAAACATTAGGCGGTTATAAGTGAAATTCGTTATGAAATATATACCATATAAAAGGATATAGTTTAGAAAATAAATCACTACTGTAACCAGCAGTATTATTAAAACTGTCTTGAGAGTTTCATATCTTTTAAAAAAAAGACTTCCTGCAAAAAATATTGACTGAAGAGAAAAAAAGAGCACAGAGAAAAATAGACTCCCGTCATTAAATGTATTATAAAAACTGTGAGTTGATCCTGACAGAATAAAGAAAATAAATGTTCCCAAACTATAGAGTACTGAGAATGAAATAAAAAACAGAATTGAATTTATCAGCAAACTTGAAATATATTTTTCAAATGAAGAAACCGGAATAGTCAGTAAACCACTTATACGGTTTTTATCCTTAAAAGAACTGAAAGATATCCCGGCTAAATGGAATCCCACCAGATAGAGCATAATATAGTAACAGTAGCTATTGAATTCTTCATAGGAAATTCCAATAGTTTTTGTTGTTAAGCTATTTAGAAAATTTAATGCTATTATAATTAAAGTTATGACAGACAGAGCCAGTAGATAATCCTTCAAATTCAGTTTCACATTCAATTTAAAATAATAGAGAAATCTATTTAGTGAAAAGAAGTTATTTTTCATTGTCATCACCACTGTTTTTTAGAATTTTCTGATAAGTATCTGTATCTTTCAGAACAGATTTAAAAAAAGGCGACAGCTCAAATTTTATTTCATCCCCATCAAATTTATCACGTTCAGCAATGATCAGGTATCCTCCAGGAGTTCTTTCGCTGTATATTACATTATTATCATCCACAAGTTTTCTTGTAAAGTAAAATGCTATCCGATCATCTATCAGTTCCCTGGGACTATTTATAACAACTTTACCGCTGTCTAATATTATTATGGGATCAATAATATTCTGAAGATCTTTAACCTGATGTGTCGCTATCAAGATAGACTGATCTTCTGTCACATATTTTAAAATTAATTTATTAAAAATACTCTTCCCGGGTATATCAAGCCCATTTGTAGGTTCATCAAGCAGTATTACAGAACTGCACGTTGCAAGTGCAAATGATATCAATACTTTTTTCTGTTCACCAAATGACAGCGAACTGACTTTATTAGAACATTCAATGCCAAAAGTTCTTATACAGTCATCAAAAATATCCATAGCAAAGTTATCGTAAAAAGGGCTGTGCAGTTTTACATACTCATTGACAGAAACCTTAGGAGTATAAAATATTTCAGGCAGATAATAGATTTGATTTAAAAAAGACGGTGTTCTTTTTTTAGGTGTTTCATCAAATGCGGTAATTGATCCTTTATAAGAAGATAAAAGACCAATCATAAGATGAAGTAAAGAAGTTTTACCAGCAGCATTCTTTCCTAAAATTCCATAAATCCTACCTGGTTTCACTTCAAAATTCAGATCATTAAAAAGCAAATTCTGTTTATTATAGCCAAAGCTTAAATTTTCAATTTTTATCATAATTCAATGTCAATTTATTGTTTTATCAAGCTGTTATATCTAACTATAACACTTTGTTTTTCAAAAAACAAGTCAAATTCTATTGTGCTACTTTTATAGTGCTTCCAAATCTAGCAGATATTGCTTCCTCCATATTCCTCCGCCGTAACCTGCTAACGTGCCATCTTTTGCTATTACTCTGTGACATGGAATAATTATAGCTATTTTGTTACATCCATTTGCTGAAGCTACAGCTCTGACTGCTTTTGGTTTATTGATATTGACAGCCTGTTCCTGATATGACCTTGTTTCACCGTAAGGAATCTTCTGCAAAGCATTCCAAACTTTTTTCTGAAAATCTGTACCAGGCGTTATTAGCGGTATATCAAATGATTTTCTTGTTCCTGCAAAATACTCTGAAAGCTGTTTATTTAAAGTCTTGAAATATTTATTCTCTCCTGGTACGAATTCGGCATTGAAAAATTTTTTAAGTTGTTTAATTTCAGTTTCCAGCATTCTTCTATCTGTAAATTCAAGAAGGCATACCCCTTTGTCTGTAGCTGCAACAAACATCGGTCCTATGGGAGTTAACAGTCTGGTTATATTTATAATTTTTTTATCGCAGCTTTCAGATGGATTAAAACCTGCTACTTTTTTAAATGCACTGTTAAATCCGCTTAGAGAATCAAAACTGTTTTCATAGGCGGGACTTATTATTTTTTCATTATGTTTTATCTGACCGAATGCTCTATTAATTCTTAAAGATCTGAGATATGCCTGAAATGTCATATTATGATGTTTCTTAAACCATCTCCTAACCCGTGCTGGTTCCAGATTTCTGTTCCGTAAATCATAATCTTTAAGTTTTATTCCCTGATTTCCTTCTATCTCTTTCATCAGCGGTTGAAGCCATTCAGGAATAGTACCGTACATCTCCATAGGATGGCACATACGACACGGTCTATAACCATAATCCAAAGCTTCTTTAGAAGTAGAAAAAAACTCAACATTTTCTTTCTTAGGTTTTCTAGCTGTACAGGTAGGTCTGCAGAAAATACCAGTAGTTTTGACACCTACAAAAAAGATACCTTCAAAAGAGCTGTCTTTATTGATGAGCGCTTTATACATAATGTCAAAATCAGGCAGTTGTTTGTCTTTCATATATTTACCTATCCACAGTTTTAGGTATTAGGTTTTAAGCATTAGGCTTATAATATATATATATCAAAATATCTAAAATTCTAATTAACCATTTACCATTAATAATTAACAATTATTTTATTTACATATAATCAGATATTTAATTTTATACAACCGAAAAATGGACAAGTAATTTTTAAACCTTTAACATAATGTTATTGTTTTATAATTGATAATATAACTTTCATTTGTAATTCAGATACGTTCTATAGCAAATATATATTTTCTAAATATCAATATTAGAATTACTGTAATAACAGATCTTTAAAATTTATTTTAATATTTTAAGGAAAAATACAATTTTCGTGTACATTGGTGTCACATATTTAAAGTACAAGCACTATTTTTATTCATATAAGTTTTAAAACATAGTTAACTGCAGATAAGTTAACTGCAGTATTTATTTAAGTTTAAACAGGAGGATCAATATGAACATACTTGTATGTATTAAGCAGGTTCCAAGTACAACTGAAGTGGATATTGATGAAAAAACCTGGGTATTGCGACGTGGAGGAATTGAATCAAAGATCAATCCATATGATCTATACGCTATAGAAGCAGCAGTACAGTTAAAAGACAAATACAATGCAAAAGTACATACTATTACCATGGGGCCTCCACAGGCAAAAGAAATAATAAAAGAAGCCTTTATGATGGGGGTAGATGACGGTGTTATGGTATCAGACAGTAAATTTGCCGGAGCCGATGTATTGGCTACAGCCTACACACTATCACAGGGAATTAAAAAACTTCCTGAACCTGATTTAATAATATGCGGAAAGCAGACAACTGACGGCGATACAGCTCAGGTAGGTCCAGAGATAGCTAACTTTCTTGATATACCTCACGCTGCTTATATTAAAAATATTATAGAAATGGATGAAACATCAATAACTGTTGAGACTGACATGGATAGAACTACAGAAATCTTAAAGATTAAACTGCCATGTCTAATAACAGTTGATTCCGGAATAGGTCAGGCAAGACTGCCTTCTTTTATTAGAAAACTACATACACAGAACAAGAACATTCCTACATATAAACTTAATGATTTTGAAGATAAAGATGAAACTAAATACGGCCTGACAGGATCACCTACACAGGTTATAAAAATATTTCCTCCTCCATGTAATGATGAACATGAAATATGGGAAGGAAAAAGTGATGAACTATCAACCAGAATAGTTGATAAATTAACTGAGCTCAAATTTATTTAACAGGGAGAAGTTCATATGTCTAAATTGATAATACACCAGAATAAGATTGATAATATAGAAAATACCTTAGAAGTTTGCCCATTTAATGCATTAGAAAATATAGATGGAAAAATAACTGTTAATGCCGCCTGTAAAATGTGCAGTCTATGCGTCAAAAAAGGTCCGATAGGAGCATTTGAAATAGTAGAAACAGACAGACCTTATATAGATAAATCTTCATGGGAAGGTATAGCAGTTTTTATTGAGCGCAGTGAAGGAAAAATACATCCTGTATCATATGAACTAATAGGTAAGGCCAAAGAAATGGCTGCAAAAATTAACCATCCAGTTTACTGCTTATTAGCCGGCTACGATGTAAAAAAATATGCTGACGAGATATTGGAATGGGGTATTGATGAACTCTATGTATATGACCAACAAGAATTAGATAACTTTAAAATAGAACCTTATAAATCAGTATTCACCGATTTTATAAATAAAACAAAACCTTCAAGCATACTTGTGGGAGCTACAAATATCGGAAGATCCTTAGCTCCAAGAGTTGCCGCAACATTTAAAACTGGTTTAACTGCAGACTGTACAGTACTTGATGTTCAGCTAAATACCGATTTAGATCAGATTAGACCTGCATTCGGCGGAAATATAATGGCACATATAAGGACACCTGATCATAGACCACAGTTTGCAACTGTGAGATATAAAGTCTTTGATCCGCCAAAAGAAAAAGGGAAAAAAAACAGTGCTAAACTCATATGCTGTAATATTGAGGAAAGAAAATTAAAATCAGATATAGAAATTCTTGAGATCAAACAGAAAGAAAAAACTGCAAATATAGAAGATGCACCTGTTATTATTGCTGTGGGAAGAGCGTTTAAGAAGAAAGAAGATTTAAATATGGTAAATGAGTTAGCCAAATTACTTGACGCAGAATTAGGCAGTTCACGGCCTTTAATTGAGGAAGGGATAGTAGATCCCATACGCCAAATTGGTTTAAGCGGAAGAACTGTTAAACCCAAATTAATTATTACATGCGGTATTTCAGGAGCAATTCAATTCAGAGCAGGGATGAGTAATGCCGATACTATTTTTGCAATAAACAATGATAGTAATGCGCCTATATTTGATGTAGCACATTATGGGATTGTCGGCGATGTATATGAGATTATCCCACAGTTAATAGAAAAGATCAAAAATGGTAGAAAGATTGTTTAGGAGGTTATAAATCATGGAATACAATAAAATAACTCAGAAAAATATTGATGCTCTTATTTCAATATTAGGTAAAGATAAAGTATATACCGGCAATGAAATAAATGAAGATTTCAGTCATGATGAACTTGCAGCAAAAAAAGTTTATCCCGATGTATTGGTTGAAGTGAACAACTCAGAAGAAATCTCTAAGGTCATGAGATATGCCTATGATAATAATATACCTGTAACTCCCAGAGGACAGGGTACGGGTTTAGTGGGATCTGCAGTGGCTGTTTACGGCGGCATTATGCTCAGTTTATGCAAAATGAACAATATCCTGGAAATGGATGAAAGCAATATGACTCTTACAGTAGAATCAGGAGTCCTTCTGATGGATATAATATCCTATCTTGATGGAACCGGTTATTTCTATGCTCCAGATCCAGGTGAAAAAAGTGCAACCATAGGCGGTAATATTAATACTAATGCTGGCGGTATGCGTGCCATGAAATATGGTGTTACCAGAGAAAATGTTTTGGGGTTGGAAATAGTCTATCCAAATGGAGAAATGGATAAAATTGGCGGAAAAATTGTCAAAACCAGTTCAGGTTACAGCCTTAAAGATATTATAATTGGATCGGAAGGAACATTAGTCATTGTTACTAAAGCGATACTTAAACTATTACCAGTACCAAAATTCAATATTTCATTATTAGTCCCCTTCCCCAGTCTTGAAAAAGCTATCGAAGCTGTGCCTACTATCTTAAAATCAAAAATAATACCTACAGCTCTGGAGTTTACGGAACGTGAAGCAATACTGAATACTGAAAAATATATAGGTAAAAAATTCCCGCATAATACAGCAGATGCATATTTAATATTAACATTTGACGGAAATACAAAAAGCGAATTAGAGGAATCATATGAAAAAATTGCCCACAAATGTTTAGATGCAGGAGCAATAGATGTATTTATCTCAAATACTCCTGAAAGGAATGAATCTATATGGTCTGCGAGAGGTACATTTTTAGAAGCTATTAAAGCTTCAACGACAGAACTTGATGAATGTGATGTAGTTGTGCCTAGAGATAAGATAGCAGAATTTATTAAATTCTCACATGCTCTTCAGAAAGAATATAATATACAGATAAGAAGTTTTGGTCATGCAGGTGACGGAAATCTTCACATCTATGTATTAAAAGATGATCTTGATAATAAAACCTGGGAAAAAACTTTGGACAATGTTTTCGAGCGTCTCTATACCAGAACAGAGGAAATTGGCGGTAATGTATCCGGAGAACATGGAATAGGTTATGCCAAAGTACCATATTTGAAAAAATCAATCAAAGCAACAGGAATGAAAATCTCAAAAGGTATAAAAGAGGTTTTTGACCCAAAATTGATACTAAATCCTGGAAAAATAATAGAAATATAAAAAACAAGTACATTGAAGGTGCTGAAAAATAGCACCTTCCGTTATTCTTAAAATAATGACAGTGGATTAATTTTAAGTTTTCTTTTAACATTAATGTAAGCTAAAATAGATTTTGTTGAAATTGAAATAAACACTGATAATGCGATACCTGTTAATCCCCACATGAGAGTAAAAATAACTCCTAAAATAATAACAATTATAAGCTCTATAATATTGATTTTAAACTGAATACCAGTATCAAGAAAAGATAAAATTTTACCTGTAGGAATAAATACTGCAGCTAAAAAATATGTAAAACACAAAATAATAAAAGGTATTTCTGCTGAATCGTATCCTTTTCCAAAAATCAGCAATAAAAACTTAGAAAATATCAGTAAAAGAATGAGCAAAACTGCTAAAATTGAAATGTTCAGCAAATTAATAAGATTTATATTAACCTGAAGCTCTTTATATTTCTTCTCTTCTACATAATGAGTAATTTTTGGTATAAGAAATGTTGTAATTGCACTGGGTGTTATAAGAAGAACATTTGTAATTACCAGAATTGCGGCATAATATCCAACATCATTATCATATGAATGCATTGTTTCCAATATAAAAAAATCAATAGCCCATATTAGATTCAAGATCAACTGGCTCCCAATCATTTTAAATGAGTCGGATAACCATTTAGACTTATCTTTTGCACCATGAACAATTTCTTTCATACTGTTTACTATAAATTGAAATTTATGTTCCCTATAGATTTTATTGATGAATATCAATTCTAAAAGAATAACTAAAAAGTATGATGTAAAAATAAATACTCCAATACTATATAAATTAATCCTCACATTATAAAAGAGTACACCACCTCCCATTAGAGCAAGCATGATAAATGCTACAGCTATCTTTCTAAAGAAAAAAAACAGCATGGGCCACTTATTACTGAGAATATAGCTGGAAAAAAGAACCGTAAGAGAAGCAAACGGCGCAACAGCCAGATAGTAAAATACATAAGGGTATGAAAAAAAACTTTTTATTCCTAAAAAATTCAATATCCCCATAATAAGATATAAAATAAAAAGAGCAAAAATATAAATAGTAAATGTTTTTCGAATAACAAACCAATTCCAGTGGACAAATTTCTTAATATTATCTCTATCATTATTTATAAAAAATTTAGGCAGATACTTATTTACTGAATTATTAGTTCCTAATAAAAGTAAAAGAGATACTATAACAACTGTCCTTAAAAAAACTGCTAAATTACCATATTGCGAAGCATTAATATGTCTTGCTATTAATACATTCAATACGTAATTAACAAAATAAGCAGAAATTCCCAAAATTATAAGTGTCAATGCAACTTTACTTCGACTGTTATTAGAGTGATCCGACTTTTCAAATACAAGTATTTTAAGCTTTTTTATAAAAACCAAAGAAGGCATTAGGAGAACTAAAAGTAAAACTATACTAAAAAAAATAGAAATTATAACAGGATGACCATCTCTTGTAAATTTAAGAGGGTAATAACAGCTTATAAATATTGCAATACCGGAACCGATTATTCCAATAATAGCTACTCCCCAAATTCCAGCGTTTCCAAAAGGTATTTTATAAGGCCTTCTAATATCAGGGTATATATATCTTAGTTTTATTGATGTAATAAAGATAATTATGTACAAAATAAGGTATAACTGCAAAAAGAACTGTGAAATCATTACTTCTGCTAAATTTATAGTTGGCTGCAAAGTAAATAACAGACATAAAAAACTGGTAATAACAGCCTGTAATACAAAAAATCTCACAGGGGCATTATTTTTATTTTCTTTTCTAAATATAGAAAATAACCTGCTGTCTTCAATTACTCTTACAAAACCTTTACTAACAGTCATTAGCCAAATGCAGGTACATCCGATTGTACCTATCGCCAAAATCAAATCGAAAACTCTAATCAGAAAATCAAAATTATATGAAGGAAAAGTTTCAGAAAGGGTTATATGCAAATTAAACACAAAGTAATCTGATTTATGGCTTAGTATTATAGACGTTGTAAAAATAAAGACAAACAGAATAATAAATATTAAAACACCTGTAACAAGGATTGCTCGAGGATATCTGCCTGGTTTTAAAATTACTTTCCCATAATTAGCAGGTGCATCTATTCCAATAAATAAAGCAAATATACTAAAAGCAAAAAACAGGTTGCGTATACTTGTGATATCAGTAAAATCCTTTGTCACAGGTGGTGCTGCATTTGAAGAATAACCTATTGATAGGTACAGAATTGCCAGGACAATCATTACAATCAATGGTATAATAACACGAAACAGTACGGTAACTACAGCTAATTTCTTAATTATAGAAATCCCTTTTCGATTTATAAGTATAGCTACCCAAGTGAAAATGATAATTAGAAGTACCACATAATAATCATTAGAGGATAAAGATATAGCTTGCTTATTTGTTCTGGTAAATGAAAAAGCTATTCTATCTGCAGCAGAGCGGAATAAAATAAGACTAAGCATTAATATTAAAAACCATTGGAGGAAAACTGTAATAAAACCTATCCTTTTACCAAAAGCTTTACTAACCCAGGTATATATTCCGCTATCTTCCGGCCAAATGGGATGAAGTTCTGCAACTACCATGCATATTGGGAAAAAGAATAAAAGTGCTATTATAATAGTAAACGCAATGGTATCATTATCAGCACAGGACAGATGCGTAATAAACCTGATGTTAATAAGAAGCGCTAAATTTATTAATACTATTGTAAAAAATCCGATACTGTTTTTTTTATCTACTTTTTCCATTTTAATCCTTTACTGAGCAACAGAATCTTTAATTTCTAAAATAATGACAGTGGATTAATCGGCAGTTTTCTTTTTAAAATGATATATGTCATTAAGGATTTAAACAAAATAGATATAAGTACTGATACTGCTATGCCTGTCAATCCCCAGAACCATGTAAAAATCACTCCCAGAACAACAACAATTATTAATTCCATTACACTTACTTTGAACTGTATCCCGGTTTCCACAAAAGTAAGCACCTTTCCAGCAGGTACAAAAACTGAAGCTATATAGTAAGTAAAACATAATATAATAAAAGGTATTTCTGCTGAATTATATCCTTCTCCAAAGAAAAGAAGCAACGTTTCTGAAAATACCAGTAGAAGTATCAGCAATACTGTCAAAATGGCAATATTCATTAAATTAATAAGATTAATGTTATTCTGAAGTTCTCCAAATTTCTTTTCAGATACAAAATGGTTAATGCGCGGTATTAACAGTGTGGTTATAGCGCTTGGTGTAATGAGAAGTATATTTATCAGAACAAGCATTGCTGCATAGTAACCCACATCATGTTCTGAATGATGAATTCCTTCAAGAATAAACAGATCAATTGCCCATATGAGGTTAAATATTAACTGGCTGCCTATCATCCTGAAAGAATCTGCTAGCCATTGTTTTCTCTCTTTTGATTTATTAACCTTACTCTTAAAATTAATTCTTTCGGAAAAAATATTATGTTCTATGCTTATTCTGCTTATAAATACTAATTCAGCAACGATGACGATAATATATGAGACAAGTAAAAAAATCCCGATACTGTTTAAATTAATTTTTACATTGTAAAAAAGTATCCCTCCACCAATTAAAATCAGCATTACTACAAATACGGAAATTTTTCTAAAAAAGAAAAACAGAATAGGCCATTTATTACTGAGGATATAACAGGAAAAAAGAACAGCTATTGAAGCAAGAGGGACAACGGAAATATAATAAAAAACATAATGATGAGAGAAAAAATCTTTGATATCAAACACATGAAGAACACCCATCAATATATATAGGACAAAAAGAAATAATATATAAATAATGAATGCCTTATATACTATGCGCAAATTCCATACTATGAAATCTATACTATTATTTATATCTCTTCCGATAAAGTATTTTGATAAATATTTTTTTGCGGAGTTATTTGTTCCGACAAGTATTAATAATGATAAAATTACCACTAACTTAAGAAATACAGCAAGGTCTCCATACTCATGTGCTCCTAAATGCCTTGTCAGTATAATATTTAAAAAATATTTTACCAAATAAGCAGCAATCCCGAGCACTACGAGAGTTAATGCAATTTTATGTTTTCTGTTATTAGAGTTATCTGATTTATCAAATATTAGTACCTTAAAGTTTTTACTGTATATTATTGTAGGGAACATTATCACAATCAGTATAATTATCACAAAAAACACTGCAACAATTAGAGGGTAATTCTTGCCTGTAAGTTGAAGAGGAAGATAAAAGCCTGTTAATATGGCAATACATGAACCTATTATGCCAATCACACCTAGAATCCAGATTCCCACATTGCCGAAAGGTATTTTAAACGGCCTTGATACATCAGGATAACGGTATCTGAGTTTAATTGCAGAAATGAAAACAATAATATACATAATTAAATACATTTGCATTACGAACTGAGACAGCATAACATCTGTAAGATATATTGTGGACTGCAGAGCAAACGATAGACACAGCAGACTTATAATAACGGCCTGCAGGATTAAAAGTCTAAAGGGAACATCATTTTTATTTTTTTTACTGAACCAGAAAAGTAAACTGTTTTCTTCAAAAACATAGACAACCCCTTTGCTGATTGCAGTTATCCATGTACTCATACATCCCAATGTTCCAATACCGAGCACTAAGAGGAAAACTCTAATGAGAAAGTAGAGATTATAACCAGGAAAAAGTTTCGTAAATATTATGTGTAAGTCTACACTGAAATAACCTGTTTTTTCATTCAGCATTATCGAAATAGAGAGAATAGTTAAAATTAAAATAATAAAAATTACAACTGAAGATATTAGTATCACACGTGGATATTTATTCGATTTCAATATATTTTTACCATAACCTGCTGCAACTTCTATCCCCAAGAAAAAAACAAACATACTGAAAGCAAGATTCAGATTATGAATATTAGACATGTCAGGAAATATTTTTGTCGAAGATAAATTTAAATGTGAAATATTTCCTTTGTATAAATAGATAAATGTTAAAACAATTAGCGTTAAAAGTGGTATTATAACACCGAATATTGTACTTAATATACTGAATTTTTTAGTTAGATGTAAACCTTTTTTATTGATAAATATTATTACCCAGTTAAATACTATAACACTCAAAACTATATAATATTTATTAGATGCTAAAGATATACCGTCTTCTATTGTAGGTGTAAAAACAAAAGCAAAACATGCGGCGGCAAATCCAAGTATTAGAAGTCCTAAAAGAAGAACCACTCCCCACTGTAAAAACACAGCTACAAATCCTATCTTTTCATTAAATGCCTTGGTAACCCAGTGATAAACGCCCCCGCGCTCTGGCCATATCGGATAAAGTTCTGCTACAACCATACAAATTGGGAAAAAAAAGAATAAACCGGCAAGTATTGAAACAATAACTGTGTAAAAAGTAACATCTGATACATGAGGTACAAATCTCAGGTTGGCAACCAATAAGACGTTGATCATGACTAAAGAAAATAATCCGATATAGCCGCCGTTTTTCTTCTTTGAGGTTTGCATATATTTATATTATAAACTGATTAAATAGGTGTTTAAATATACGATAATTATTAATTATATCCTGAAATGATTCATTATATAAGATTAGGAATAAAAGTAGTCTTGGAAATTGTTATAACAGTGAAAATGGTTTAATAGGTATTTTCTTTTTTAGAATTATGTAAGTCAGAAGTGATTTAAATATAATAGAAATAAACACAGAAACTGCAATACCTGTTAGCCCCCATAGCCATGTCAGGCTTATTCCTAATACTATTACTATTATCAACTCTATCAAATTAATTTTAAACTGTAAATCTGTTTCCACAAACGTAAGTATTTTCCCTGCAGGAACAAAAATAGAAGCAATATAGTAAGTAAAACATAAAATAATAAAAGGTATTTCTGCTGAATTATAACCTTTACCAAACAACAAAAGTAAATCTTCGGAAAAAGTTAATAAAATAATCAACATTACAGTTAATATGGCAAAATTCATTAAATTTATAATATTTATATTGTCCTGAAGTTCTTTAAATTTTTTCTCTGAAACAAAATGAGTGATACGCGGAATTAAAAGTGTAGTTATAGCACTGGGTGTAATAAGCAGTATATTTGTCAAAACAAGCATTGCTGCATAGTAACCTACATCATGTTCTGAATTATGAATTCCTTCAAGAATAAACAGATCAATAGCCCAGATAAGATTAAATATTAACTGACTGCCGATCATTCTAAAAGAATCTGACAACCACTGTTTTTTTACAGTTTTATTTTCTATGTCAACTTTATAATCATTTATAACATTTGTTACATTATGCTCTGTTGAGAATTTACTAATAAAAACTAATTCGGCAAAAATAACGATTAGGTATGAAATAAGTAGAAAAATTCCTATACTGTATAAATTAATTTTAACATTATAGAAAAGTAAACCTCCTCCAATAAGAATCAGCATTACAACAAAAACTGCAATTTTCCTAAAGAAAAAAAACAGAATAGGCCATTTATTACTAAGAATATAACTTGAAAACAGGACAGCAATCGCAGCTAATTGGGCCACAGCCAAATAATAATAAACATAATGGTAAGAGAAAAAATTCTTTATATCGAATAAATGTAAAATAGACATGATCACATATAGACCAAAAAGTGATAATATATAAATTAATAATGCTTTGCGTACAACACGGCTATTCCATATAATAAACTCTCTGATGTTTTTTATATCTTTTTTTACTAGGTACTTAGATAAATATTTTTTAGTAGAATTATTAGTTCCTAGAAGTAAAACAAGAGACAGAATGATTACTGTTCTGAGAAAAACAGCCAGGTCACCATATTCTGAAGGGGTAAGATGGCGTGTTAATATAATATTCAAAAAATATTTAACAAAGTATGCAGCAATACCTAAACCTACCAAGGTAAACGCTATTTTACGGCCTTTATTATTAGTATGATCTGATTTTTCAAATACTAACATTTTAATATTCTTACTATATTTTATACCCGCGAATAATAAAATACACAGCAATACTACTGAAAAGAAAATAGAAAGTATAAAATGGTGTCCCCAAGTCAATCTGAGAGATAAATATAGTCCTATAAATATTGCAAATGAAGAACTTGCTATTCCTATTACTGTAATAAATAAAACACCATATTTACCCAAAGGTAATTTATATGGACTGCTGGATAGATTCGAACTTGAAAATCTAATTTTTATCAAAGAAGAAAACATTATTATATACGATATCAATATCAGTAATACTATAAAATTACCCAGCATAGAACAAACCAACTCAATATTAGGTTGGAGGACAAAAAAAAGGCAGAAAAAACTCACCAAAGCTGCCTGTATAATTAATGCTCTCACTGGCACATTATATTTATTTTTTTTATTAAGCCAAAGCTTGTCATTGGCATCTTCTACCGCAAATAGCATACCTTTGCAGCAAACTGAAATATAAATAAACGCATAGCTTACAGCACCGATAAATATGGAAAAAGCAAATAATTTACCCAGTAAGTTAGAATATTTGTGAGAGCCAATTAATGAATTCAATACTCTGTTAACTTCTATAAAAATGAAGTTAGCTTTACCATCGTTTGCCACAACAATATAAAACGTACAAAGTATCAAAAATAAGACAACTATAAAACAGGCAGACAATAAAGTACCATAAAAATAATTTTTTTGAGAATTAATTACATCTTTCCCAAAATTTGAAGCAAGATCAAGCCCAAAAAAGAATCCAAAAGTAGAAATTGCAATATCTAAATTAGTCAGATTAGTCATTGAAGGAAAAAAATTTTTAGCTGAAAAACTTAAGTCAGCAGCAAATCCTGATGAAATATATAAAACAGTTAGAAATATTAATAATATTACAGGAATAAGTATTGAAGTTATAAGACCAAAGATACCTATAATTTTCACCATTCTAATACCTTTTGTGTTTAAAAAAGTCATAAACCAGTAAACTACTAAAATAAAAGGTATTGTATAATATTGATTCGATGCAAAATTTAATGCGCCCTCAGTTGTAGGCATAATGGCAAAACCTAAACTTATTAATGCAAAAACAAGAAAAAGCAGAATAAACAAAGTAGCTCCCAACCACTGAAGTATAGCAGCAATTATCCCCATATTTCTTGAAAAGGCGATTTTAGCCCAATTATAAATTCCACCTTGTTCTGGATTAATGGCAGATAACTCTGCTACTGTGAGAGTGACGGGTATGAAGAAAAGAACAACACCTATAGCGTAAAAGAACATTAGATTAAAACCTATTCTTTCTACAGGAAGAAGCTGACTCAAATTAATAACTATAATGATATTTAGAATTATTAATAAAGGTAATCCAAAAGAACTATTTTTTTTCTTATTTGAATTCAGCATATATAATCGTAAACATAAGTGAACAGGAATATATTATAATTTCTAATTATATCCTGAAACAGTCCATTATAAAAGATAGTAAAAATGCAGGAATTAGAAATTTTATATTATAGATAAAGGCTTAATCGGAAACTTTCTCTTTAAAATAATATAAGTTATTAATGATTTAAATAGAATTGAAACTAGTACAGAAAGAGCCATTCCTGTTAACCCCCAAAGTAAAGTAAGAACTATTCCGCAAATAATAACAATTAATAACTCAGTAATACTAATAATAAACTGCTTTCCCGTTTCAGTAAAAGTCAACAATTTCCCTCCTGGAACAAATATTGATGCCAGATAATATGTAAAACATAAAATGATAAATGGTACTTCAGCAGAATTATACCACTTACCAAATACTAAAAGTAATGTATCAGAGAAGATTAAAAGTATTATTAACAATAGAGTAAGGATTAATATATTAATGGAGTTAACTAAATTAATATTTTGCTGTAGTTCATCAAACCTACCTTTTGATATCATAGACGAAATATTCGGAACAAGGAGAGTTGTTACAGCACTTGGAATAATAAGAAGAATGTTTGTAAGAACAAGCATTGCAGCATAATATCCTACATCCATATTGGAATTATGCACAACTTCGAGAATAAAAAGATCTATAGTCCATATTAAATTAAATATTAACTGTGTACCAATCATTCGGAACGAATCTGTAAGCCATAATACTTTTTCTTTCCCATTTTCAATACGCTTTTTAAAATTGTCGACTAATGAAGATATACTATGTTCAGTAAAAATTTTATTAATTAAAACAAGCTCTGAGATTATGACTAACCCATGGGCTAGCAATAAAAAAACTCCTATAGTATATAGATTTATATCAACATTATAAAATAGGATACCACCTCCAATTAAAATCAGTGAAAAAATAAAAACTGCTATTTTTCTGAAAAAGAAAAAGAGTACAGGCCATTTATTGCTTAAAATATAACTTGAAAACAGAACTGATATTGCGGCTAAAGGAGCTATAGGCAAATAAAACAAAGCAATATGATATGAATACATATTTCTAATACTTAAAACATGCAGCAAGACTATCACCAAATATACAATTAATAACATGATAACGTAGGATACCAGTGATTTATATATTATCTTTAAATTCCACAGAATAAATCTTTTTATCCTCACCATATCCCTTACAAAGAGATATTTTGTCAAATATTTTTTTACAGAGTTATTTGTTCCAAGTAGTAGTAATAAAGATAGAATGATAATAATTCTCAAACTTACTGCTAAATCTCCATAATCTGAAGGTGAAAGGTATCTTGTCAGTATGATATTCAGTACATATTTAATGATGTATGCAAGTATCCCAAGACCTACAAGTACAATAGCTATGCTTTTTTTCCCGACACCGGATTGCCCAGGCTTGCCAAACACCAGTAACCTGATCTTTTTGATATACACAATACTGGGCGCCAGTAATAATAATATTAATAAAACTATAAAAAAGATTATTAAAATCAATGGATTGTTTTTCCCTGAAGTTTTTGCAGGAAGATATAACCCAATAAACATGGCAAATGCAGAGCTCAGAAAACCTACAAGATAAATAATGAATATTCCATATCTACCGACAGGTATTTTATAATTCATTTGTTTCTGCAAAACTGAAAATCTAATTTTGATTAAAGCTGGAAACATTATTAAATACATTAATAAAAATAACAGCATCAAAAAATCACCAAGCATAGCACAAACCATACCTGGAGTTGGCTGCAAAACAAAAGCAAGGCAGAAAAAACTTACTATAACAGCCTGTATTATTAATGCCCTATATGGAATATCATTTTTATTTTTCTTATTTATCCATAGACGATTGTTTAGGTCGTTTATACCAAAAAGTATTCCTTTATAGCTTCCAATTATATATGTAGATGAACACCCCAAGACACCTAAAAAAGTTAAAAGAAGAAATAACTTACCTAAAATTTTATAGTAGACAGTACCCCCAATCAAGATTCTTAGAACTCTAGTAACTTCAATAATAAAAATACTAGATTTTCCACTATTAGAAACAACAAAATAAAATGTACACAATATTAAAAATGAAATTATTATAATTAAAGCTGTTATTAAAGTACCATAAAAATATGTTTTTCTAGGAGTGTTCACATTTTTACCAAAATTAGATGCCATTTCCAATCCAAGAAAAAAAGTAAAAGTTGAAGCTGCTATTTTTAAATTAGACAATTTAGTAATATCTGGTATAAAACTATTATGATGAGTATTAAAACCGGTAATCTGGCCATAAAACACATAGTAAAATATTAAACTAATTAATAAGATAAGGGGAATTATTACTGATGTACATACACCGAATATGAATAGAAAACGGATAACTTTTATACCTTTAAATATCAAAAAAGTGATCCCCCAGTAAACTACTAAAATAAATGGAATAATATAGTATTCATTTGAAGCAAGACTTAACGCCTGTTTGATATCGGGCATAATTATAAAAGCAAAGCTTGCAGATGCAAATGTTAGGAATATTATAGAGAAAACAGAGCATCCCAGCCATTGCAGGGAAACTGTAAACAAGCCTAGACTTTTACCAAATGCAATTTTTATCCAATAATAAATTCCGCCTTTTTCAGGGTTAATAGCTGATAACTCAGCCACTGCAAAAGCAACAGGAATAAAGAAAAAAACTGCTGCTATTATATAAAAAAACAGATAACTTAAATCATTATCATCAAAAGGAGTTATAGTACTCAAATTAACTACAATAGCAATATTTAATATAACTAATGAAAATAATCCAAGTTTAATATTTTTTTTCTTTTGTAAGTCAGCCATTAATATCAGTTATGATTTGTTATACAATTAGCTTTTATCAGGATACCACAATTATATATCACAAGCTGAAAATTAAAAAGATATGTACTAATATTGAATATATATAATTCTGAAAGTAAATTTTTAGCTAGTAAATTATATTTAAGTTTTTTAATAAAAGGTTTAACTATGGATTTAAAAATATTAGAAAAAACAGAAAATAAAGAGTTAAGAAGAGAGGCAAGAGAAGCATTAACAGGTAAATGGGGACTTGCTGTAGGAACTCTAATTATATTCTTTATTATTACAGCAGGAGTAGGTTTTATCAGGCCTGAAATAGTAGGCAGTGTTATTTCATTATTAATATCCGGTGCAATGAGTGTTGGGTTATGTTACTTTTCTCTGGCCATATCCCGTTCAGACAATCCAAAACTGCAACTGATTTTTTATGGATTTAAGAAATTTGGAACCAGTCTCGGAGTTTATCTCTTAATGCTGATATTCATTCTCCTATGGGCTCTTATCGGTATTGTACCGGGAGTAATTGGAATTATTTTATTACGCAATCCATCACTTCTTTTTGCCGGACAAATAGTGATTGTAATTTCTTTCATCGGCTTAATTCCAGCTATTATAGCAGCTTATGCCTATTCACAGAGCTATTTCATAATAGCCGATAATAATATTGGTCCTTTCAAGGCAATCTGCAGAAGTATAACAATTATGAAAGGTAATAAATGGAAATTTTTCTGGTTAAATCTGAGCTTTATATGGTGGGCAATTCTATCTGTTATTACATTATGCATAGGTTTTTTATGGCTTGTTCCCTATATGGTGGTAACAATGGCAAAATTTTATGATGATATAAAAGACCGCTGATATATAAAAAACTTAGGATTTTGAACTATTGATTTGCGATTCATATAAAAAGTCTCTTGATTGAATTATATAAAATTCACTTACATACGATATCTAAAATAACTGACACATATATGCAAGAATAAAATTTGCAAGAAAATAAGATAAGTAAAAAATCATATGCTTATTATTTTAACTTAACGGCATAAACTTTAAATAAATATTAAAGTTTATGCCTTTTATTTAGTAATTTATTACAAAATATATTGTTGATATTTTTTCAATTTTCAGATATAACTACATCTTAGATTTACCCTCAATATTTTCTAATTTTTTAAATTAAATACTATACTTTTATAGGAATCAAATAACGAAAGGGAGAAATAAAATATATGAATGTAAAAGCGAAAAAATCAGGTTTATTTGCATATGGAGACATTAATGGATTTTTAGGTTTAGTCTCCGATAATATGGCAAACCTTTCTCTTGCAACAGTCATGCTGATGATATTTAAGTTTCCAAGAGAAGTTATTTTTTATAACATCTATCCTGGAATAGTTCTTATTATTTTCCTTGGCAATCTGATAATGACTATCATTGCCATAAGAATTGCGAAAAAGACAGGAAGAACTGATATCACGGCAATGCCTTATGGGCTGGATGCCCCTACTACCATAACTTTGCCCCTCATAGTTGTAGGTCCGCTTTTCGTTACACTAAAGCAGAACGGCATAGATCCACACTCTGCTGCTATTTTAGCTTGGCAGGCAGGTATGGCTTCAGTAGGAATAATAGGACTTTTTAAAATTTGTGCTACACCGTTTGCTAATGCTATTTCCAGAATTGTACCTATGGCCGGACTTCTAGGGTCACTTGCAGGAATAGGTGTAATGATAGGTATATTTGCTTTGACAGAAATATTTGCTTTACCACTTGTAGGTATTATCTCTTTAGGATTCGTTCTTTATATACTTATAGCAAGAATTCCATTCCCTAAAAAACTGCCAGGCCTTCTTATAGGAGTTTTAGGCTGTGCTCTAATTTATCATATCCTAGGTCTTTCCGGAATACTTACTACTAACTATACAGCGCCTGCAGCCAAGCTTGCATTTAGCTTTCCTACACCAACTCTGGGCATGTTTGACGGTTTTTATCTTATATGGCCGCTGCTTCCTGCAATTATACCTTTTGCAATACTTGTTACAATTGGTGATATCAATGTTACTGTCAGCGCAGTCGATGTAGGTGACCCATATAGGCCTAAAAATATTTTACTGCTTGATGGAATTACTACTTTAATAGGTGCTTTCTGCGGTAGTATAACTCAAACTACAGCTTATGCCGGTCAGCCTGCGTACAAAGCCATGGGATCTAAAATGGGATATACTTTATATATAGCTATTTTTATGGCCGTTTGCGGATTTACAGGTATAGTTTCCTATATAATCGAACTCATCCCAACTGCAATTTTTGCTCCTATCTTAATATTTGTAGGAATTGAAATTATTGCCCAGGGTTTCTCTGCAGTACCTAAGAGACATTATGTTGCTTCTGCTTTTGCGATGTTCCCATCTGCAATGAAACCTATGCTTATATCACTTACAGGTGGAGCATATATCGCTTTTCCTAAGCTATTGCAAATGAGTACTGCAGTAACTGAAACTTATCCAAATATTCTTGTATTAGCTGCTCTGATAAATGGATTTATTTTGACAGGTATGCTCTGGGGAGGTCTCGTTGCAGAATTAATAGACAGAAATCTGAAAAAATCTTCAATATATCTATTTATACTAGCTGGTTTCTCTTTCTTTGGGATTGTTCAGTCGGTAAACTTGAACGGAATAATGTATCTACCATGGTTGTTACCTGTAGTAGAAAGAACAATGTGCTACCATATAACTATTGGTTATTTAGTTCTCGGCATTCTGTTCTTAGCACTTTCATTTCAAAAAAACATAAAAGAAGCTACACACCACTAATATAATTATTAATTATTAATTATTAATTAGGCGGTTTCAATGAAACCGCCTTTTCTTTTACTTATTATTAACAATTACTTATTCAGCATCCCGTCCCAGGTATCGATTTCTCTGTCGGTACCCTCTTCAAACCAGTGTGAAGTAACAGATTTAAGTTGGGTATAAAACCTTACTCCATCTGTTCCCATAACGTGAAGATCACCAAAAAATGAGTTTTTGTGTCCAGTAAAACCGAATATGCTTACAGGCACAGGAATGCCGACATTAATACCCACCATTCCACCATGTGTCCGTTTAGAAAATTCACGTGCATAGTACCCGCTCTGAGTATAGATAGCAGATCCATTGGCGAAAGGATTGTCGTTCATAACTTTCACCCCTTCTTCAAAGTCTTTCACGCGTTTAATACAAGTAACAGGACCGAATACTTCTCTGTCACCAATACTAATTCCAGGTTTTACATTATCAAATATTGAAGGTCCAATATAGTATCCATTTTCAGCACCTTCTACTTTTGTGTCTCTCCCGTCAAGTATCAAATCAGCACCTTCTTTAACACCTTTCTCAATCCATTTAGTAACAAATTCAAGATGTTTTTTATTAATCAAAGGACCTAATTTAGAATTCTTTTCATAAGCTGGACCAATCTTAATCTGTTCAGCATAAGCTTTTAATTTTTCTACAAGCTGATCAGCTATTGAATCTTCAACGACAACAACAGGTAGTGCCATACATCTTTCACCGGCACATCCATATGTAGCATTGACAATTCCTTTTACTGTCATATCGAGATTACAGTCTTTTAGTACTAAAGCATGATTTTTAGCTTCGCACAATGCCTGAACTCTTTTACCGGCTTCAGCAGCAGTGGCATAAACATGCTTCCCTACAGAAGTGGAACCGACAAAAGTTATACCATTTACATCTTTATGTTTTACAAGATATTCAGCTTCAACATGACTTACTGTTATCATGTTTATAACACCATTGGGAACTCCTGCTTCAGCCCATAACTCCATAAATTTTATTGATGTCTGAGGTACTTCTATTGCTGGTTTTAAGATAAAAGTATTACCTGTAGCTATGCAGATTGGAATCATCCATCCATGTGGTATCATCGCAGGAAAATTCCATGGACATAAACCTGCAAATACACCTACAGGCTCTTTATACTGAACGGTGTCATATTCGGCAGAACAATTAAAAAGAGCATCACCTTTCAGGAGTTGGGGTATGCCACATGCAAAATCGATAACCTCCTCTGCCTTTAATACATCACCTAGAGCTTCTTCCAAACATTTACCATTTTCTGTTGCAAGAATTTTGACGAGTTCATCTCTGTGCTTTACAACAAGTTCTTTCATCTTAAAAAGAACCTGCACACGCTTAGGAGGAGGAGTTTCAGACCATTCTACATACGCATTTTTTGCAGCTTCTACGGCATTATCAACTTCACTTTTTGTACAATGAGGAGCTTTAGCTATAACCTCTCCAGTAGATGGATCATAACAATCAACAAAATCTGATGTCTTTGATTCAAGCCATTTGCCATTAATGAAAATCTTCAGTTCCCTGGGTGTAGACATATTATTTCTCCTGTTAAATAATTCGTTACTACAGCTAACAATAATTTAAATTTTCCATTTTTCTACTTTCAATATCATTAAGCATTTGTTTATTATTCCAGAATATAATATTACATTATTAAATCAATATAATATTGAAACTATTAGCGGCTGCAAAACAGCCCGGATAAATAAGGATTTTATATCGGTCGCATACCAAAAATAAGGAATTAGTTACAATGAAAAGAATTAAGCTTAAAATACTTCTTATTACAACCTACAGCAGTGAAGATATAAATAATGTCACAGGTGAAGACGAATATTTTATCAAACGTGAAAAACTGACAAATCAACTAGCGATTACAGGAGCGTTTTCTCCTCTTCACTATAACGATAATGGTGTAGGTCTTATTATTACAGGAATGGGCATAGCAAATGCGTCAAGTTCTATTATGGCAATTGGGCTTTCACCAAAAATTGACCTGACTGATACAAATATTATAATCGCTGGCATTGGAGGTTTGTTGCCTAAAAAAGGTCCACTGGGCACTGTTGTGTGTGTAAATAATATTATAAATGATCTATGCTTTGAAATTGATCCACGTGAACTTGCTAAAAATAAAAAATTCTACAAAGAAAAACTTCCATGGCTAACAGGTTCGGAAGTTTTTACATTAAATAATGAACTGGTTGAGAAAAATTATAAAATAATTTCTGAATCAACTGATATTAACGTTATTATGGGAGACAATCTAACTTCAGATTGTTTCTGGCATGGTAAAAAGTTAGCGGACTGGTCAGAAAACTGGGTAAAAGAATGGACCGATAATAAAGGATGTTTCTGCATAAGCGATATGGAAGATTCTGGCATGATGACTGCTTTTAAAAGATTATCCGATGCTGAAAGATGTTCATTTAACAAAATTGCAGTCATCAGGACTGCCAGCAATTATGTCTATGAACATGAAACAAACCCATCTGAATCAATTAAAAAACATGATTCTTTCACTTTAGCTGTAGAAAATACATATAGTGCAGTGAAAACGATTATGAAAAACATTCTATGTACAAACTAACATATTTCATGTAAGTTATATCAGCTTCATTGAATGAACATTACAAGAATATAGATATATTTTATACCAAGGAGAATATGGAAAAAATATTAAAATGTTTGAAAAGAAACTATTTTTGTGTAAGGTTTTATAAACTTCTAAAACGGGAGAAGAAGTAAATGAAAAAAACAGCAGTTTTTACTATCATACTCTGCGGATTAATTGGAATATTGACTGGCTGTTCAAAGTCAGATACGAAACAAACAGCTCCAAAAAAACTTACTCAGGAACAAAAAATCAATAAAATTATAACAAATAATTTTACAGAATGTAATGCTAAGGCAATTGCAACATCGGGCCCCTCTAAAATAAATAATGGTATGGTCAATACTTCTACAGAAATTAACAGTACAAGAAATACTCCATTGCAAACAGGTTTTTATGCCAATATAACAGCCGGTGAACTAACTTATGAAGTTAGAAATCCAGACGGAAAAATCATTTATTCAAAAACAGTAACATCATCCAAACGAGTCATTATCAAAAAGTCATTTAAAAAACCGATAAAAGGCAAATGGACATTAACTTTAAAATCATCAGTAAAAACAACAGGCATATTTGCAATGGCTGCACAACAATGTCATGAATAAACTAGATTTTCATGTATCATAAAGAGGTAAAATGATATTAGAAACAGACAGACTTCAATTAATAAACTTAAGTTTAGAACAACTTGAGTTCATTCCAAATAAAATTGCAGAATTAGAAAAAGATCTTGACTGTACAGAAATAAAAGATTTATTGGATGCTCCAATTCTAAAAGCAATAGGCATAAAAGTCAAAATATTGAGAAAGATCAGCTTACATGATCATCCCTGGCTTACTTATTGGCTTGTATTAGATAAAAACTCAAAAACAGCTTTAGGATTTTTCGGTTTTAAGGGGTACCCTGATGAGAATGGCGAAACCGAAGTAGGTTATGGAGTTAGTCCAAATTACCGCCGTCAGGGAATTGCTGGTGAATCACTTTCGGTATTGACTAAATGGGCATTTTCCAAAAAAGAGTGTTGTAGTATAACGGCAAGTGAAGTTCTTAATACTAATTTAGGTTCACAAAAAGTATTAAGAAAATGTGGATTCAAACAGATATCAGAAAATAATGAAACATGCAATTGGATATTAAATAAAAAGATTTGATGGATAATAAAACTGAACAGCAATTAAATTTAATCATGCAAATATTTGAATTATTAAATTCAAAGAATATTCCTATTTGGCTCGCCGGAGGTTGGGCTCTGGATTTTTTGTGTAATCGAAAATTTGTTAATCATGATGATATAGATTTATTCATCAGAAAAAGTGATTATGATAAACTCGAAAAATTATTAATAGATAACGGATTTGAAATTGTAAATAAAAAATATCACCAGACGTATTTTATTAAAGATTCGTTGTATCTGGATATTATAAAATTTGAAGATTTTAAAAATTTTATATCCTATGTTGATCTAAATGGAAATAAGACTTTTTGTCTATCTGAAAATTCATTCCAGTTAACAAACGTTTATTTTCATAATTCAATAAAATTGTTATTAATCTCTCCATTAGGACAACTAATACTTACAAAACTTTTGAATCAAATATTCCCAGAAATGAAATTGAGGAATAAAGATTTAAGAAACATAAGTTTATTAGAAAACATGTTTAATCTGAAAAATATAAATATTGATTATGATAAATATGGTTTAAAGTATCTAACAAGTTAATGACAGGAGTCACTAATAGGTAAACATTTATATGCATAAAATCAATAATATCGACAATATAGCAGATGAATTTATTGATCCAGACTTTGAATCTGATCTGCAGACAAAACTTCTAGGCAAATTAGCAGGAACTAAAAAACTGAACATAAATATCGACTTAGTAAAACCTGGAGCAAAAAGCACTAAATATCATAGCCATTCCACCATGGAGGAATTTTTCATAATTTTAAAGGGAACAGGAAAACTTCGGCTAAACAATAAAGAATATGAAATTAAACAAGGCGATTTTCTATCTAAACCTGCGGGTGAAAACATAGCACATCAATTTATCAATGACAGTAAAGCTGTTTTAGAAATTTTGGACATTGGGACAAAAGATGAAAGTGATATTGTTACATATCCTGATGAAGGCACAGTTTTAATTAAAAATCTAAACAAAGCATTTAATATTAGAAGTGAATTAAAAGATTGGAAATCAGAACCGGATTAATGAAATTAGCCAGCTAATAATTTCAATATAATGTTTCATATATCCACTGTTGAAAAAGGAGTTAAGTTTATGAAAGTATCAATATGCTCACATCGTCCCTTATTAACACCCTGCACTCTTGAAGATTTTGAATTTCAATTAGACCCTTATATAGGTTGTACGCACAACTGTCACTACTGTTATGCATTGAACCAGGCTGAGACTGACTGGTCTAATGAAATCCAAATACACCGTGATATAGTAGAACAACTGAACCATGAACTTGCAGAAATTCCACCACAAAATATATATATCGGTTGGAATGCAGATTCATATCAACAATCAGAGATAACATACAATCAAACCCGTCGTGTACTGGAATTGCTTTTGGAAAAAGGATTTTCTGTAACAATACTTACTAAGTCGGATTTAATTGTTCGCGACATAGACTTGTTAAAAAAAATGAAAAACGCTTCAGTCGGTATTTCTTTTGCTTTCAATGAAGAAACACGCCCCATTTTTGAGGGCAATACGATCTGCAATAATGCCAGACTTACAGCCCTTAGTAAATTAAAAGAAGCAGGTATTGATACTTATGCTATGATCTGCCCGGTTTTTCCTTATATCACCGATATTAAATCTCTTATCAACATTCTGACACCACACTCTAATGCAATATGGATTTACAGCCTCAGCATGATTGGGCATTCAGATTTAAATTGGCTAAATACCCAAGCTATTTTGCAATCACATTTTCCTGAATTAAAAGAAAGGATTGAAGCTGCTGCATTCTTGCCACAGCATCCATACTGGATAGAACTTCGAGAGGATTTGGAAAAACTAAGAACTGAAAAACAAGTTCCCTTGAAGATATGTTTATAATAAAATGGAAAAAATAACTATGCAATAAATAAATTCTTATACAAAATTGTAAAATTTATGTGTAAATATCAGTTGTTAACTTAAATTTAAAACATAAATCAAAGTTACCTATTCGTTTGAAGAATTAAATATGCATAATATATCTATAAGAAACCTGATCATTAGATTTAAATGGCGAATCTCTTTTACTTTTGCTATTGTAGTTCTTGAATCGTTATTAAGTGTTCTGTTTCCTCTTTTCATTGGTTTAGCTATCAATGATTTACTTGAAAATAAATATAACGGTATTATTTATTTGGCTGTCTTGGGTGTATTATCGTTAACTGTAGGCAGTGCCAGAAGATTTTACGACACCAGAATTTATTCTGGTATTTACTGTCTGATTTCTCCTGAAATGGTGGAAAACGAACAGAAAAAAGGGAGTTCTATTTCCAAAATTTCAGCTCGATCAAGTTTACTCACAGAATTTGTTGAATTTTTAGAAAATTCCATGCCGGAAGTTATTGATGCAATTGTTTCTCTGATCGGTATAATAGTTATAATATCGACTTTGAATATTAATGTTTTTTATGCCTGCATAGGTATTTTACTGCTCATTTTTATCATATATGCTTCAAGTGGAAAATTAAATTATAGATTTAATAAGAACTATAACAATCAACTTGAAAAACAAGTAGAAATACTGGAAAAGAGAAATATTGGTATTGTTAGGAATTATTATAAGTCATTAATGAAATGGAATATTAAACTTTCTGATTTAGAAACTGTAAATTATTTACTTATATGGATAGGCGTCATCGCCTTATTCATTTACGCTCCAATTACAGTCATTAAAAGCGGAGTATTAAAATACGGCCTTGTATTTTCTGTCTTAATGTATGTTTTTGAATACATTGAAAAAGTGGTGACTTTTCCACTTTATATTCAACAGCTAATAAGACTGAAAGAAATATCAAAAAGATTAGTAGAGTAAATGGGTGAAAACTATGATTTACAAACAAAATCTATCTAAAAGAGATACAGATGAAGCTGTTTTGAGGACTCAATCAGATACGGTTTTATTCACAATGCTCAATGGTATTCTACGTGATTTTATGCCTATGGTTAATGCCTCTCTGGCAGCCGTAGTTATGAAAGCTTATCCAAATAGAAACTCATCTTTTATCGAAAAACTGTATAGCGTTATCCAAAAAAATTCAGGTATATCAGCACTAGAAAAAATTCAAAAGTACAATCAGTCATACCCTAATGAACCAATTGAAAATATTGATATATTAAATACAGAAGCAATTAAGTTGAAGGAAATTTTATCAAAACAGGTGGTAATATCTTCTGCCGGTCAAATTCTTTTAGATCTGTTTCATACAGATATCTCCTACACGATTTCTATTGATTATCCAGAGTATATTGAAAAAGTGATGAAAGCTAATCACAGTTTAATAGAAGCCAGAAATCTTCTGTTTGATACTTTAGGACACACAAGAGAAAACGGCTATAACAAATTTTCTCATGTTGAAAGAATTCTTAAGAAATATCCGCATATTAAAAATGTTTTTTTGATTTTTGATGCCCCAGGTGAAATTAATCAATCGCGTATGATAGCAGATAAATTAATACAACATGGTTATCATGCTCATGTAATTGGCATAGTCTACCCTGTGTCTGCCAAAGTAGCCAAAGAAGCATTAAAAACAGCATTAAACCAAATAAATTATAAAAGTAATGTTAATATAAACTCTTTATCTTTCAATGACTTATCATTTCAATCCTTAGCTGATGATTTAAAAAATATGGGTGCAGATTATGTATTATCCGGCACATCTAATTTACAGAAATTATCTAACCTTATTAAGTAGTTAGCCTAAGCTATATATAATAATGTTGATTATTGAAATTAGTAAAATATGATAGAGGAAATTGAATTAAATTGGCAGTAACACTTAGCGGTGGCACTGAACATTGTATTTATGAAATTAATATTGTGCATTCTGCTGCTCCAAAAGTAATTTTCAAAAGAAAAATATTTGGCCCTGGTACTGTGTCATATCAGTCTAGAGATGATATTTTTTACTCGGCCATAGAAAAAACATCATAAGAGGTATGGCTGCTATGAATGAATATGATATGACATTGCATGTATAGTTAAATTTAACAGCACTCCTTCCTGTGCCTCCAAAAAAGTAGAACAGTGTAACTAATACAATAAACAGAAGAATTGCACGTCCTGCAGTACTGTTTATGTTCATTATTTCATATGCTCTTGGTATTTGAATTTTAAAAAAATGCCATAAAAAGAATATTAATATGTATGTTCCTATTATGTACACCCACCATGGAGATATACCGAACCCTTTAATAAAATTTCCTATATCAGCATGGGTTGAAAAAGTCCTTACAGGAATATAATCTAACCAGTTTCCAAGGTTCATTATTACAAGCCAGAAAATAAAATAATAAAGCCATGGACGCTTCTGCAGTGATTTGAATGATGATAAATATGAGAATACCAGAAATAACCCTCCATTCGTAATGACAGGAGGAGTTATAGCTATAATACCGGCAATATACGGATGACCTGAAAAACTTATGCCAAGATAATTAACAGCTTCATCTACATTTGGAAATATTATAAGATCCTTCCATTTGTCGATACCATAATAGATATTAAATGGATTGCTCTTGTACCCGAAGATCCATGCTACTGTGCCATTTGTCCACTCATGTGCAAACAGCGCAATATAGTGTGTTAGTATAAAATAAAGTAAAGTAACAACTAAGAATATAAGATATAAAATAATTCTTTTTGACATAATTTTTGACATAATTAATGGTTTAAGTGATAATTATCTGGACATTGAATAATCCGAGTTGCTTGTTGAGTTTTCAAATAATCCATATGTCTTCGTTGGATAATAATCATACTCACTTGTTTCTAAATATATATTATTTTGCTTAGTATGATTTTTAATTTCTTTAATTGTATTAAGTTCCCTCCAATAAACTGCTGCGGTATAGGGGGTTAATCCAGCATTATCTTTTGCATTAATATCAGCTTTTAACTTTAAAAGAGGTAAAACAGCATCATGTGTTTGTCCTGCAGCTGAAGCTAAAAACAAAGCGGTATTACCGTTATTATTCTTTAAATGTATATCAGCTCCTTTTTCAACAAGCAGTAATAGAGCTTTTTTATTCCCTATTATTGCTGCATACATTAATGGAGTATTGCCAAGATTATTAGCAAGATTAACATTTGATCCATTATTTATCAAATATTTAATTACATTAATATCATTTGATTTCTGCCCATATATATTTAATCCCCTGCTAAGTGCGTATATTAATGCGGTATTACCTTCAGTATCCTTCCGGTTTATATCTGTTCCAGAAGAAATGTACTGTTTAATCTCAACAATATTGCCATCATGTGCAGCTTTCATAAAAGAACTAGTATCAGGGTCAGAACAGCCTGAGAAAGTCAACGTAAAAAAGACAAATAAAATACAGGTTAGAATATATTTTAAGTTAATAAAAGCAATCTTACAATTATTCATATTTCAGTCTGTTTTAATTCTTTATAACTTGATACAGGCTTATATAGGATATTTATAACCCCGGGAATTAAAAAATGCCACTTAATTGAGTGCTGACAATGTAGTATCCGGTATTTCCGATTTATCTAAATTATCTAAACTTTTTAAATAGTCAGTTTAAGCTATAAATAATAATATTGCTTATTGAAATTTGTAAAATATGATGGAGGAAATTGAATGTAATAAAAAATAAATATATTTGTCCATAACCAGTTAAAGTAATATAAATTAGTCATTTTAGATAGTATTGTATTGCAAATACATGCGTTAGAAAACTTGGCACAGGAGAATCTTAATGGAGCATCAAAAACATTATTTATTAATTGCCTGCTCTGTATTATACCGAGAATGTTACTCCTGTGCTGCAATTTCTAAAAATATCGTAGAAGTAAGAATTCTAGAACAAGGACTGCATGACATTGGTGAGCTCAAAATGTCCAAAAGTTTGCAAGAAGAAATTGATAAAATTGATACAAAAAAATATGATGCGATTCTGCTCGGCTACGGCCTTTGCAATAACGGTATCAGAGGACTACACTCACCTCTTCCTTTAGTTATCCCACGGGCACATGACTGTATAACACTTCTGATGGGATCGAAAGAAAAATACAGGAATTATTTTGATAATAATCCAGGTGCCTTCTACCAATCTGTCGGTTGGGTCGAATGCGCTAAAGATAACTTATTAAACCCTGACAGTACAACGACACAAATTGGTATAAAAACATATGAGGAATATGTTAAGGAATATGGCGAAGAGAATGCCAAGTATATAATAGAAACACTTGGCGAAGGACTTAGTAATTATACTAAAATGACTTTCATCAAAACAAATGTATGCGATGATTCCTTTCATAAAAATCACACAAAACAGGAATCAGAAGAAAAAGGATGGAAATATGAAGAATACCCGGGAAATACAAAAATTATTCTAAGAATGATGAATGGTAATTGGGATAACAATATGTTTTTAGTAGTAGAACCAGATAAAACTATTGAACCAAGTCATGATGAAAATATTATCAAAATGATTAATTAGAGATCTTATATTTCAAAGTCTATCAATAAACTAGGTTATTCTTATAAATAAACTTAAGCATATTAAGATGGCATTATATATTAACCTAAAATTTAAACAACATAATTTATGTCAGGAATTAATATGAGTTCTTTTACCTCACTCTCTCTTGCAAAAGAGATGTTGGATAACTTAAATGATTTAAACTATAAAGTAATGACTCCTGTTCAAGAGAAAAGCATCCCACCAATACTAAACGGAAATGATGTTTTGGCACAGGCAAAGACAGGAAGTGGAAAAACTGCAGCATTTGGTATTGGAATTCTTCATAATTTAAATGTAAAACTTTTTCGGGTTCAATCATTAGTACTGTGCCCAACAAGAGAGTTAGCGGAACAGGTAGCCGGTGAACTTCGCCGCGTTGCCCGTTTTAAGCACAATATTAAATTATTAAAACTTACAGGTGGACTTCCAATGTATAAACAGGAACTCTCACTTAAACATCAGGCACATATTATAGTTGGCACTCCAGGCCGTATTCTCAGCTTTCTTCAAAGAGGTTCTCTGGATCTTAAAAATGTAAAAACAGTTGTACTTGATGAAGCTGATAGAATGCTTGACATGGGATTTTGTGCTCAGATTAAAAATATTATCAGCTATGCCCCTTCTAAACGTCAGACATTGTGTTTTTCTGCTACATTTCCAGATGAAATCAAAAAACTAAGTAAATCAGTTTTAACTAATCCAGTAGAAATAACCGTAGAAACTCAACATGGTGAAACCGTTATTAAGCAACTGTTTTATAAAATTCCTTCACAAAAAAAGGTAAGTGCAGTATTAGCGCTTCTTTGTCGTCACCGTCCTCAATCTACAATTATTTTTTGTAACACTAAGGACACCTGCCGTAAAGTAATGAAAGAGCTTAATCACTCAAAACTACATTCACTAGCTCTTCATGGTGACTTAGAACAAAAAGAACGTGATGTAGCTTTGATTCGTTTTGCAAATGGAAGCACCAGAGTCCTTGTAGCAACAGATGTGGCCGCCCGTGGTATCGATATTAACGATCTAGGTGCTATTATAAATTATGATCTACCATTTGAAAAAGAGATATATGTTCATAGAATTGGCAGGACTGGGCGAGCTGGAAGAGAAGGTTTAGCACTATCCTTAATGGAACCTGGTGAAGACTTTAGAATAGATGAAATAAATATCTTCTGTAATACAGATTTTAAACCAATAGATCCTGATTTTGAATATTCAATAGAAACTCCTGATCTTGAACCTGAAATGGTGACATTATCAATAAACGGTGGCAGAAAGACTAAAATTAGTGCCGGAGATATTTTAGGTACACTAACAGCCAAAGATGGAATTAACGGAAGTGATGTAGGGAAAATAGATAGAATGGACTATTTAACTTTTGTAGCCATTAAAAGAAAATCAGCAAAACGCGCCCTTAATATTCTAGAAACAGGAATAATAAAAGGTAAAAGATATCTTGCAATGCTTAATGATTAAATCTCAACTAGATAAAAATTAATTGAGAAAGTTTAGAACCTTACGAGTGATAAAATAAGACATTAGATTTAAAATATTTAAAGATAGTATCACTATAAATATTTTTACTATAAGGAAATCAAAAAAAATGGCGAATTACAGTTTATTGCAACTAACTGAAGGCACTTACAGGGATGATAAAGTCTGGCCCCTCAATCTACATCCATCTATCAGTGATGATGGTTCCAGAGTAGTATATGTATCGGCTATTGAACCGGGGAGGCCAGGATACTCTATATGGCTATATGACAGAAATAATCACGATGAATTAGAGAAATTATCAGTAAATGTCAGAGGAGATGAACATTTTCTCGATGCTTCTTATTCACAAATAAGCGGAGATGGTCAAAAAATCATCTTTGCATCACAATTTTTCTATACAGAGGAGAGAAAAACAGGTATCTATATATATGATATCAACTCTGGCACGATCCGTTTAGTTGTCAACGATATGATTCCATATGAGGCTGAAGGAGCCGGACGAATTGGCCGCCCTGGTATGAGAAAATATGTAAACAGTAAACCAAGTATATCCAGCAACGGTCAACGGATTGCATATGTTTTGACAGACTATGTGTACAGTGGCGCAACACAATATCACTGGAGGGCAACCCGTCAACGTCTAATGATAGCAGATATAGACAGAGAAAATGTTCGCGGCGGTTCAGTTCTCGAAATCACAGCAGAAAGCGCTTTTGGTCATGGAATTCAGAGTTTAATGATAAGCGGTGACGGCCGCCATATTGCATTTTATGCGGGTGGTATTATCGAAGGTTTAAACGTCAGCAACCTGGAAATGCCTGCTTACACAACAGAGAGGAATGCAGGAAGTCTTTCACAAACCTGTAATGTTTATTGCTATATAGTGCATATACAGAGACCTGGACAATACACTTTAAAAGTAGTGCCTAAACCTGAACTATCAACACAACCCCTCATTGTCGCACATCCGTATACAGGCAATATACAGAGCTTCAACATGAGTTCAGTTCTTAATACCCCACCAAGTATTACAGCAGATGGTTCAAGAATAGCATTAAATGCGGAATTTATCATGGGTTCAGAAAATACCGGCACATATATTTATGAACCATTTGGAACAAGCATCGGCACAAATAACATCATAACTTTTGGTATTCAACCTGGTGTTGGCTCCGAAGAAACACCCCTGACAACAGGTGTAGCTCCTGCTATTTCTACAGATGGTAACTGGCTTGCATATTATCGTCGTGATGTACGGTTTCGTGAAGGATATAATAACCCAGATGCATACATAGAAGGAGAATCATATTGTCCTTCTGTAGAAAAAGATGAAGTTCAAGTACTCCATTTTTCTGATGGAGACATATCAAATCTTATTGATTATAATGATGAAGATTGTACACCATACACATCCGGGATGGCATTGGACATTGCTGATAATGCATCACACGTGGCATTCATATCAACAGCTGATAAAGTTGGTAGAAACAGAGATTTAAGCCATGAAGTATACTATGCGTCAAAAGAGACATTAAAATATTTGAAACCTATTAAAAATTTGAGTTGCAGAAAAATAAGAAAGAGTAAAAAAAATATTCTATAACGTATATGTACTACAATATTAATTATAGGTTTCGTGTTCTGAAATAAACTCGAAATCTATAATTTCTGATATATGCTTTTGGATTGTTCCAGTAATTCATATGAAAGATTATTTTTTCTGTTTTTTCTTCCAAGCTTCGAACTCTTCAATCGTCCCTGGATAATCAATAATTTTATCTTTATTAACTTCAATGATACGAGTTGCAAGAGTACTCACGAATCGATGGTCATGAGATACAAAAACAATAGTTTCTTTAACTAGTGAAAGAGCATAGTTTAATGCTTCAATTGATTCTAGGTCAAGATGATTAGTCGGTTCATCAAGAATAAGGACATTACCTCTAAGCATTAACATTCTGGAGATGATTAGTCGTGATTTTTCTCCTCCGCTCAAAAGTTTGATTTTCTTAAAAATATTATCACCGCTAAATAGCATTCTTCCCATAAATGAACGGAGTTCTGTTTCATCAGTATCAGCCTCTGCAAATGACCAAAGCCAGTCAATGGCTTTTTGTTCCATATCAAGAATTTCAGAAGGTTCCTGTGGAAATATACTAAAGTCTACGGTCTCACCATGTATAACAGAACCAGTGTCAGATTTCATCTCACCAGTCAAAATCTTAAGAAGTGTTGTTTTTCCAGTGCCGTTGGTTCCTATGATCGCCACTTTTTCTTTAGGACCTATTTCACACGAGAAATTTTTAAATAAATCTTTATCGTAACTCTTTGATATATTTTTAGCGATAATTACCTTTTGACCGAGACGATTCTTTGGTTCAAAACGAATATACGGAGAAACACGTGAACTCGGTTTAATATCATTTAATTCAATACTTTTCAATTCTTTCTGACGTGATGTAGCCTGTTTAGCTTTTGATGCATTAGCACTGAAGCGTGAAATAAATACTTTAAGGTCATGAATTCGTTTTTCCATTTTCTTATTATGTTTTTCCATTAAAGCTCGTGCTTCAAGGGTGGCAATTATAAAACTGTCGTAATTCCCTGTGAACATACGAATTTCATGATAATCAAGATCTGCAATATGAGTACTGGTACGATTAAGGAAAAAACGATCATGTGAGATAGCAATAACAGTTCCCTGATAACGTTTCAGAAATTCGATGAGCCACTCTATAGATTCCATGTCAAGATGGTTGGTAGGTTCATCAAGCAGTAAAATATCTGGAGAACCAAACAAAACCTGAGCGAGTAAAACTCGAAGTTTAAAACCGCCTTGAAGTGTATTCATCGGTTGAAAAAATAGTTCCTCGGAAAAACCAAGTCCTACAAGCAATTTTGTTGCACTTGCTTCCATTGTATAGCCACCGGCATCTCCATACTCCTCCTCAATATTATCACAACGGTCATTTTCTTCATCTGTCAGTTCAACCTTGGAATAGAGTATATCGCGTTCACAATGCAGATCCCACAACTTTTTATTTCCCATATAGACTGTGTCGATTATAGAGCACTCATCAAACTCAGAGTGATCCTGTTTCAGATAACCTAGAGAACAATCTTTTTGTACAGATATTTCCCCATGTGAAGGTTCAAGCTGACCGGTTAGAATCTTCATAAAAGTAGATTTTCCGGAACCGTTTGCTCCAATTAAACCATATCGGTTACCATTTGTAAATTTGACACTAACATCTTCGAACAAAGTATCATGTCCAAAACGCATTGTCACTTTGGATGTTGAAATCATATTATATTTTACCTTAAATTTTATATATTTATTCCAGAGTACTACTCAGGTATGTTTAATTAATCTGTTATAAAAAATTACTGTCTCAGTTTATTACTGATTAATTGAGGAGCAATTATTTTGATAATTATTAATATTCTTTTTATAGCTTTTGAATTTATTTTTCTGAAAACCACTGTTCCTGCCACCTCTACTCAATTCTTTAGAATACTTGGGTTGTGTAGATTTATTTATATGCAGAACCTGCACTGAATCCTCTGAAAAATCTTCGGCACGCTTAACGGGAATCGCTTTTTTCATAAGACGTTCTACGGCACGCAACAGTTTTATCTCTTCATCAGACACTAGAGAAATCGCTTTTCCTGTGCTACCGGCACGACCTGTGCGACCAATACGGTGTATATAATCTTCAGCAACATGCGGTAAATCGAAATTTACAACATATGGCAGGCGGTCAATATCAAGACCTCTAGCAGCAATATCAGTTGCTACCAAAATACGCACTTTACATGCTTTAAATTCAGCAAGAGCACGAGTACGTGCTCCCTGACTTTTATTACCATGGATGGCTGTCGACATTATACCGTCCTTATCTAACTGTTTCGCCAAGCGGTTGGCACCGTGTTTAGTCTTTGTAAATACCAATACCTGATTCCAGTTACCTTTCTTAATAAGATGAGCCAGTAATTTACGTTTAAGAAGCTTTTCTACACAGTAAACAGTATGATCTACATTTTCAGCAGGTTTATTTCGACGTGCCACTTCAATCAGTTTCGGATTATTGAGAATAGTATCTCCCAATGTTTTGATCTCTTTTGAGTAAGTCGCAGAAAAAAACAGAGTTTGCCTTTTCTTAGGCAGCAATTTTATAATTTTACGAATATCATGAATAAAGCCCATATCCAACATGCGGTCAGCTTCATCAAGAATCAAAACTTCTATATGTGAGATATCAAGAACTTTCTGGTTTGCAAGATCTAAAAGACGGCCTGGAGTAGCAACAAGAATATCAACACCTTTGCGAAGGCATTGTACCTGTGGATTTGCAGAGACTCCGCCAAAAATAACCGTTGAACGCACATGCAGCCCTTTCCCGTAATCATTTATGCTTTGCCCTATCTGAGCTGCCAGTTCACGAGTCGGTGTAATTACCAACGCACGCGGACGATTACCAACCGAATGACCCTTTGTAGTTAAATTATGTAAAAGAGGCAAAGTAAAAGCGGCAGTTTTACCTGTTCCGGTTTGTGCTCCACCTAAAATATCTCTACCTTGAATAATAAACGGAATGGCCTGTTTCTGAATAGGTGTGGCCTCGATATAACCTTTTTTCTCAACTGTGTCCAGTATTTCCGGACGAAGTCCTAAATTTTTAAATGACATAAAATTATCCTGTGATCTGCCTAACCAACAACTATGCGGCCGATCCACAAGGCAAAATTTTAAAGTTAAATTTATTTTATTTTTTAATGAATAATATGATATTGTTACCTATCTGTAGGTTAAAATACAAATTTCTATATACCAAACTCATGCTAAAAACATGGGTCAAAATATCCATAATATATCAGGTGTCGAATCGGTAAACACCTAAAGGGCATGTAATATAGCACACTTATTGAAAATTACTTTAGATAAATTGGATATTTAAATACTTTATCACATAAGTACAGTTATTTATTATCAGTAGCTTACTGATGACTTATCAATTTTTTTAATCAAGCATGAGTATGAATTTCGGATTCATCATCAAATCCGAAATCTATAATTATCAACCTTTATTTTTTCTATTTTCTATATCAATTACCATCTGCTTATGGAATTTAGCAGTAATTGGAAAAAGGTATATAAAAAAAGCGCCGAATAAAAATACAATAATTGGAAGGTAAGTTGTCACAAACCTAATAGTCATTAAAGAGGTAGAAGATTGAGAAACATCTGGAACATACCCACCCATGCTTAATACAATACCTACCCAAAATGCACTCAACCCTGCTGCAAGTTTCATAAAAAAGAACAATATGCCATAAATTGTTCCTTCTCTGCGAAGTCCTGTTTTCCATTCAGAGTATTCAATAACATCAGGTACAATGGACCATGGCCCCTGATAAATACTGGCAATTCCTAAACCAATTAATATATAGACAATAACAAGAATTGGTATGCTATATGTATGTACAAAAGACAAGCAAAGCAATCCCAAAGCGAATACAGCCATACCACCATTGAACATTATTTTTTTTCCAAATTTCTTAGATATCATAACTAGAAAAGGAAGCATACAGGCAGCACCTCCGAAAAGGCAGAAAAAACCAATAGTACTAAAATCCATACCTTTTAAACAGTACTGAAAGAAAAAAGGAATAGCAGCTAAAAATATAAAATAAGAATTATAATGAAAAAATATTCCAAGATACAATATCATCATTGGAGGATTACTCTTAACTACTTTGGGAACATCGGTTATTTTACAATGATCTCCTTTGGGGGTTCTCACTTTTTCTTTAACTACAAAAAATGGTATTAAAGAGCATATACAAATAGCTGCCCCGAAAATAATTCCCATTACCCTGAAACCTGTAACAGGATTTGCAAAAGCATGCACAATCGGTCTTGTTAATACAGCAACAATAAGAGTACCTAATATTGCACCCATCATCCTGAATCCTGTTAAACTATCCCTTTCTTTGTAATCATTAGTCAAATTTGCAGTCATAGATGCATAGGGAACATTAACAAGAGCATAAATCGAACATCCTCCTACAAAAGTAATACCAGCATACACTGCTCTCCCTAATTCAGATGAAATAGGCGGTGCAGCAAATAGTAAGAATAAAATAATACCCAACGGAACAGCTCCAAATAGGAGATAAGGTCTTTTCTGCCCCCATCTAGTATTCGTTTTATCAACAAGATATCCTATCGTTGGATCAAAAACAGCATCCCAGATTTTAGCAATTAAAAATATAATACCGGCTGTTTCCGCAGATATACTAAAAACATCTGTCCAGAAAAACAGAAGAAAAATTGCTACGGCCTGGAAGAAAAAGTTTGCTCCAAAATCTCCGAAGGCATATCCTATTTTTAACTTTTTTGATAATCTTTCAGAACCTAATCTACTTGAGTTATCTTCAACCGGCACTGCATTAAACGTTCTAAATTTTTTACTTTGCCCCATGGCTAATGACATTACTTAAATCCCCCCCCTTATATAAATAATTAATACTTCCTTAGAGTATAAATTTATTCTATAATGAAACTTTAATCCGTTTTTGGATTTCTATATTACATTAATAAACCAACAATTTGCTAAATCTTTTACTGTTAAATTCTATCTACAATATCATCTACCATTTTTTTATGGAACTTATGCGTAATCGGATAAAGCCAAATGAAAAAAGCACCTATAACGAAACAGACCAAAGGAAGAATTGTAGTTAAAAATCTAATTGTAAATAATGCAGTACTCGTTTGATTTCCATCAGCTACATATCCTCCCATACTAAGAATATATCCAACTAAAAATGCAGCGAAACCTGCTGCCAGTTTCATCCCAAAGAAAAATACTCCATATATTATGCCTTCACGTCGTAAACCTGTTTTCCACTCAGAATACTCTACAGTGTCAGGCATTGTAGACCATGGTCCCTGATATATTGCAGCAGTACCAAGCCCGATAACAGTATAAATACAAATTAAAACTACAATGTTATAGTCTTTGATAAAAAATAGACATAATAACCCAATTGCATAAATAGTCATACCACCGTTAAACATAATTTTCTTTCCAAATCTTTTACCTACTCTGGAAAGTACCGGAAGCATTATTGCCGCAGGTATATATATGAAGAAAAATCCAACAGCTACAAAATCAGGTCTGTGTATAATATATTTAAAGAAATAAATAACTGAAGCAAGAAATATTAGAAAAGAAGTATAATGAAAGAATATACCTAAAAACAGAAATATAAAAGGTTTATTTTTCAAAGTTACTTTAAAGATATCTTTCAAACCTCCTGGATTAGCTTCTGTATGTGTTCTGACTCTTTCCTTAACTATACAGAAAGTTAGTAATGTACAGACTGCAATTGCCACACCGTAAATTACCCCCATCACTCTGAATCCTGTCACCTGATTGCTGAATGCTGCTACAAGGGGTTTTGTTAAAGTTGCAACTATTAAAGTACCTATTATTGCTCCCATCATTCTGAAACTTGTCAGTTTCCCTCTTTCTCTCGAATCAAGGGTTAAATTAGCAGTCATAGCTGCATAAGGAACATTAACAACAGTGTACATTGTACATACAGCAATAAATGTAAAAGTTGCATACACAATCTTTAATGAATATGTAGTTATTGGAGGCGCAGCAAAAAGAAGAAACAGAGTAATACCCAATGGAACAGCACCAAATAACAAATAAGGTCTTTTCTGCCCCCATCTTGATTCTGTATGATCTGCAACATATCCCATCAGAGGATCAGAAACAGCATCCCATACTTTTGAACAGAGAAAAATCAAACCAGCTGCTGAAGCAGATATCATAAACACATCTGTCCAGAAAAACATGAGAAAAATAGCTACTGACTGGAAAAAGAAATTAGCTCCAAAATCACCAAAAGCATATCCTATTTTTACTTTTGTTGGAACTATTTCAGATGGAGGAGTGACATAAGAGTCATCCTTAGCTGATGAATTAATACTATCTAATTTAGTTTCTGACATAACTCCCCTATCTTTAAATTTTTATATATAAACAACTGAATTATTAAATTTCATCAATATAAATTTCGCGTTTCTCCCTTGAAGACTTCTGAATAGCGTGGCTGAATCTCAGAATTTTTAGGCCTTCTTCTGCAGTAACTAAAGGTTTTTCTTCTCCTTTAATGGCCTTGGCAAAGTTCCTTGCCGAATTAATAAATCCTTCACTCCAGTCTGCTGGAATATTGTCATAATGCTTCCATCCGTCATCTGTAAAAACACTCACCGTAGGCCTGTCTAAAATATCACCATTGCATTCATTAACCTGTATCAATCCTTTTGAACCTGTTATTTCATACCATTCATCATTCGCATAATATTTACTTTTAGTATGTAGTTCATCTGAATAAGTATATTCGCACATTCCCAATTTATGAGGTTCTTTATATTTCCATATAATAGCTCCGGGAGAATCAATTGAATCATCTTTCATAAAATCAATCATGCTGAATGTTTTTTCTATATCTCCAAGAAGATACCATGCAATTGCCCATAAATGGTGCCCATGATCAAATGTCTGTCGGGGTCTGCCAGCTTTATTTTCAGCAATACGCCACTCCCATGCGGTTTGCGGTACTTCCCATCCGGACAAATCGTTCCAGGCTATCATTTTCATTCTTAAATTATGGACATCTCCAATCACACCTTCATCGATCAGTTTTTTAGCAAATACAAGTGGAGGATATGTGGCATAAGGTTCATTCAGTTTAAATATCTTGTCAGATTTTTTAGCAGCTTCAACAATACATTCAGCATCTTCTAAATGTTGTGTCATAGGTTTCTGCAAGGAAATGTGTTTTCCTGCCCTAATCGCTTCCAAAGTAATTTCTTTATGTAGATTTGTAGGCGCAAGTATTTCAACAGCTTCAACTTCACTATCATTAAGAAGATCTTTGTAATCCAGATAAGTTTTAGAAACATTCCACTCTTTCTTACGTTTTTCCAAAACTTCATACTTTGGATCAGCAATAGCATAGAGTTCTGCATCTGGGTTATCTTTATAGCCTAAATAATGGAGATCTGAAATTCTGCCGCATCCTACAAATCCAACTTTAATTTTGCTCATACTCTTACTCCTATAATCTTAAAATTTATATATTAAATAATGTTTTTCTTAATAATTCATCATCTATACTATCTAAATCGATAAACTTAGGAACACCAGGATAATTCAGCGCAGTTACCACAGTTTCCTTATCAATTGAATTTAATATTTCATGAATCTTTTTATGTGATTTATGTGATATGTCTATTAAACTGTTTCGACTCTGTTCCTGTGATTTTTTTCTATTTTCAGGATATCCTGATCCAAAATTTTCGAAAGAGAAAAGTTTATCAAAAATAAACTTCAAATTCACATCTGCAGCCCATCCATACTGAATCTGAAGGGCTAGTGAAATACAGTTGCCACCGTTAATCTGAGCAAATAGCCAGGCATCCATTGGATTCTGAATTAATCCGCAGAATACTCCGGGATATTGTAATGCAGAATTTAAGAATCCCTGCCCTGTTCCACAACCGCCGATAACGAGATCAACTTTTTTAAGATTCAGGAGTAAACCTGTCAGTAATCCGGTATGAATATATGTCAGTTCAGGTTCAGCACCCGGCACTGTCATTCCTAAATTAAAAATATCATGCCCTCTTCCTTCAAGGGCGTTTAAAATATCACTATTTCTATTAGCAGAACTTGTTTCATTAATAACTGCAATTTTCATTGTTACACCTTTTGATTTAAGCAGCAGCAGTTCTCTTCTTACAATCTTTCAATGCTGCATCAATTATTGATTCAACATTTGCACCTAATTTACTAAATATTTTTTCATCATCACCAGATTCTCCAAATACATCAGGAAAACCCAATCTACTTAAATGGCAGGGAGCAAATTCAGTAATAACTTCTGCCACTGCACCGCCAAGACCTCCTAATTTACTATGGTTTTCCACTGTAATAATAGATCCTGTTTCTCTGCTGGCTTTTACTATCGCATCAACATCTATCGGCTTAATAGTAGGCATATGAATAAGCCTTGCACTGATGTTGTGATTTATTTTTAAATTCTGAACTGCCTCAAGAGCCTTTGGTGTCATCATCCCTGTAGAAATTACAGTTATATCTCTACCATAAGCAAGCTGATAAGATTTACCAATTTCAAACTTATGAGTTGAATCAAAGATAACAGGAACTGGACATCGTACTGTTCTTAAATATACTGGTCCGATAAATTCAGTAGCACTGAATACTGCCTGTTTAACTTCTCTGGGATCACCAGGACAAATCACTGTCATATTAGGCATACATCTCATTACCGCTATATCTTCAACAGACTGATGAGTTGCTCCGGCCCTCCCTGTAGGGATACCTCCATATGCGCCATTAAGCTTTACATTCTGATTTGCATAAGCTACTGAAATTCTTATCTGGTCAACTGCTCTCTTAGCTAAAAATACAGCAAAAGTTGATACCCATGGAGTTAATCCCATAGTTGCCATACCCGCAGAAATTCCAACCATATTCTGTTCTGCAATGCCTATTTGATAAAAACGATCAGGATATTTTTTACCGAATTTTGCAGTCTGTGTGCTTTCACTTACATCTGCATCTAAAACAACTACATCATCTCTTTCTGAACCCAATTCAACAAGAGCATCACCAAATGCGGCACGAGGTGCAATTTTATCTCCGATATTCATAATTAAATCCCTCTTTTTTAAGTAATCAGTAACCAGCTATCAATAGATTTGTCTAAATTTTTACTTTTTTCATCCATCTGCAGTCACTATTTACTGATTACTGCCAAGTTCCCTTAGAGCTTTTTGTCTCTCTTCTTCATTTGGAGCTTTTCCGTGCCATTGGAATTTATTCTCCATAAAAGAAACACCTTTACCTTTTACAGTATGCGCAATTAAAACAACAGGACCATTATCTGATAACTCTTTAGCTTTATTCAGGTAACTAACTAATTCCTGCAAATTATGTCCGTCACACTCTAATACCTGCCAGCCGAATGCTTTCCATTTTTCATTCAAAGGTCCAACCTCTAAAATATCACTCACTGTCCCGCAAAGCTGGACTTTGTTATAGTCAACTATACCAATCAAATCTTTCACTTTATTTGCCCCAGCATACATAGCAGCTTCCCAAATCTGCCCTTCAGCCTGTTCTCCATCTCCCATTAATACAAAAGTTTTAAAATCCAAACCAAATTTTTCTTTTGCAAGACTCATACCAATACCTACAGATACCCCTTGTCCTAGGGAACCTGAAGACATATCTACTCCGGGAGTCTTATGCATGCATGGATGCCCCTGTAGCATAGAGCCTATTTCATCAAACTCATTTAGATTCTTTTTAGGAAAAAAACCTCGTTCAGCCAATGTTGAATAAAAGCCCGGTGTTGAATGTCCTTTACTCAAAATAAATCTATCTCTGTTTTCCATTTTAGGATATTCAGGATCTACATTCATAATTTCAAAATAGAGTGTAGTAAGTATATCGGTTTCAGAAAGCGAACCTCCTGTATGCCCGACACCTTTATCAGCTGTAAGATTTATTATCTGCTTTCTTATATTCAGAGCAGTTTTTTTTAGCTCAGTAATATCCATTATAATCTCTCTTAATTTAGCGCTTGACATATAACATTAAATATCTCTTCCATACACTAAATCCTCTACCCTCTATACTAAACGAACATTGTTCCTTAAAGACCTATTTTATGTCTCATTTTCTGAACATCATCACACCAGTTGCCTACATTCCATCTGCCGAATACACCTAACCCACCAAGCGGATTAAGTCCAAAATAAACCGGTAAATGAATTAAGCTTATGCCATCATGAGTTTTAGCATCATTTAATGCCTTTTTGAATTCTTCAGGTGTATAACCGCCGAAGATACCTTTTACTCCTTTTATTGCATTAGCCCAAGCAACATAATCAACTTCTACAGAATCATTAGTAGCATAATCATTTTCCTCTCCGAACTGTGCATGCTGAAGACTTGAAATAGCACCCATTCTTCTATTATCCATCAATATGACACAGCCCTTAGCACCATGCTGGGTACCGTCAATCAGTACCTGAGGATTCATTACAAAAGATCCGTCTCCAGTGAATGCTAATCCATAAAATGGTTTAGAAGAAATAGCAGTGGCAAGAAGTGCAGATGTGGAAAATCCCATATAACTGGCACCGGTATCAGTAAAAGTTCTACCTAATTTATCATCTTCGACTGCCTGAAAACCATTAGCTTGTACATCTCCTGCATCAAAGAAAGATACAGAATCATTATTTCTTGCCCACTTAGTAGCAATTTCCAATGCAGCAGGTTGAGTCATTACATCTTTTTTCCATATTTTATCAAAAAGGCAAGGAGTATAATAGCGTTCAGCTTTAAATGAAATCCATTCAGCTTTTTTATTAGAACAGGCCGTAAACCACTCAGATTTAACAGCCCCTTTATTTAGTTTTTTATCTTCCAGTAATGCATTTAGTTTTTTCAGTGTTTCTGTTACGTCACCTACAATCGCAACTGTTTTGTTATAATGTGTAGCAGAATCAATATCTGCATTTATGTTTATAATATTTTTTACATTTGGATAAGCAGTTCTGCTACTGTCAGATTGACAGACGGATCTTGATCCCAATGATATTAAAAGATCTGCGTTATCCATAGAATAGTTACCGCAAAGACTTCCTTTGGAACCTGCAATAGTCAAGTTTCTTGGGTGATTATAAGGAATAACACCGGACACCAAAGGACTGGTTATAGCAACACCATCCACTAAATCTAAAGTTTTTTCTATTTCTCTACCGGCTTTTCTTGCACCACCGCCAACTCTTAGTAAAATTTTCGAAGAGTTCTGTATTAATTCAACAGCTTTTTCAAATCTGTTGTTATCTGTACTAGTACCTAAAGCAGGAGGATTACCGACAGGAAGTTCATCTAAATTAAATGATTCAATCATTTCACACTGTGTATTCATAGGCATAAGCATAAAAAATGCGCCTGCACGATGTGGATGATCTACAGTATTTAAACCTTTTCTTAAAGCACTGGTTACAGCACCTGGAGTATACAAACTGTATGAATTACCAACGTTACTCGCCATTTTCAAGAACAGATACTGCTCATCTCTGGGTATCTGCTGCATGTTATATCCTTCATTTTCTGTAGTCTCATCTCCAAATAGATACCAGACACCTATACCGTCTGATATTGGGACTAAAGAAGCCGCCAATGCCTGCATGGCTCCTGGCCCAATTGAAGTAATGACAGCAGCCTTTTCTCCTGTTACCCATCTTAATGCAGTTGCTGCATGGGAAGCTTCGATTTCATTTTTCACGCAATATGTTTTAATAAGACCTTCCTGTTCATAAACTCGAAGCACTTCACCAACTTCTGTTGATCCATGCCCAAATACACTTATGTAACTTTTAACTTCCTGCCTCAACAAACCTAAAACTATAGCTTCTGAAAGAGTAATATCTGAATATTTCGGTAATTTCCCTGACTCTAAAGCATTTTCAATACTTCCGCAATCTGAAATCAATTTGGCTCTTGCTGAACGATCATTTACAATTTTCTGATAATCGACAAGCTGCATTATTCCCTCCCGGTGAAAATAAATTGTAATAAAACTAATATTCCTTTTACATCTTTAAAATTACAGACTGTAGATAATGAGTATAATTAAAAGACTAACTTTATTTGATAAATTACATATAAAGTGTAATTTTACACATTATTATGTATACTTTAAGCATTTTATATGGGAAGACTTTTAATGGAATTTTATAATGATGTTTTTAAAAAACTCCGAAAACATAATAAACTATCAATGGCTCTGGTTGCAGAAAAACTCGGTATAACACGAAAAACTCTAGGTGTATGGGAATCAGGTCAGCGCACGCCATCAGAAATTAAAATTAGACTTCTAGCACAGGCTTTAAATGTCAGAGCTGATGAAATATCTGATCTTCAGCCAGGATATCCGGCTTCACAAAAACAATTCTCTGATGTAATTGAATCCTGGATTTCTTTATCAGATATTACAGACAAACAGATACAGGAACAGGAAAATGATCTGATAAATAAAATAAAAAAACAGCAAAGAGAACTGCGCCAGGCAAATATTGTAATAAAATCTCTCCTTGGTTCTATGCACTCTATTTTTTATGTAAAAGATAAAAATTTAAAATACATAACAGCAAACCATGCTTTTCATGAATCACTGTCACTATCAACAACCTACAAAGTACTTGGCAAAACAGATGAAGATTTTTATCCGGTTAGTGAAGCCAAACAAAACCATGAAGAAGATTATAATGTGCTTCTGACAGGAAAACCGATACTTAAAGCTGAAGGCTGTATTCCCGGTACAAGAAAAAAGCAATGGGCACTAATCTCAAAAATTCCTATTTTTGATACTGATGGAAAAATTGCCGGACTTACAGGAAGTTTTTTAGATATAACAGACAGAAAAAAAGCACAATCCATAAGAGAGCTTCTCGAAGCTAATGTTAATTACATGACTGAAGCTTTAACAGTTACCGATGTAGTAAATAAGAAATATCTATTTATGAATAAGGCTAAAGAAAAATTATTTGGTTACTCTTCTGAAACATTCTTTAAATACGGTCCCGGTTACTGGATGGATAATTGTATCCATCCCGACGATAGAGAAGAGCAATTAAAATACAGAGAAACAAATTCATGGCCTAAAGTAAGAAGTTATAGAATTTTAAAGCCCAATGGGGAGCTAAGATGGGTGGAAACACGCTATGCTTTCCCTGATAAAAAAATAATGGGAAAAGATTGTGCTCTAACACTTTCAATAGATATTACTGAACGGAAAAAGATAGATGATATCATTAAACTATTAGAACTGGCTATATCAGATACACACTCTATTACTTGGCTTCTGACACCTGAACTCAGAATTATTTATGTTTCTGAGTCTGTAGAAAAACTTGGTTTAAATCATAAACAGATGATGAATTCACAAATGAAGTTCAATGATATTCTGACTGAAGAAAGCAAAGGTGAATTTAAAAACATATTATTAAACTCTGCTCATGAAAAACTCAGATTCAGTCTAAATGCAAAAAATCAGAATGGTAAAATTAATACCTTAATTTCAAGAACAGTTATTCTCCCGAAAAGTAACTATATCGGATTAATTACCAGGCTTGAAAGAAAACACTTATCCGACAAAAAAAAATAAATTAAATTTTTATTCAAAAGTTATATTTATAGACAATCAAACACGTATTATAGGCTAGAGAATCGTATAATAAACTTTAGTTTAAAATGTTATGAAACAATAATGGCATAAGCATCCTAACCTATCCATATTTCAACATAGAGAGAAAATCATGAACTCAAAAGAAATACTCAAAAAGTTTGCTCAACGTAAGGATAATCTACTTCTTATCCTTCATGAATTGCAAAATAATAACCCAGCTAATTATCTTCAAGAAGAAGACCTGATGGAAACAGCCGACTATTTAAACAGTACTTACGCCGAAATTTACGGAGTAGCTAAATATTATTCAATGTTCAGTTTAACTCCCAGAGGAAAATATGTAATCAGGGTATGCAGATCACCTATATGCCGGATGAAAGGCAGTAAATACCTGCTTGAAATACTAAAAGATAAACTGAATATATCAGTTAATGAAGTTACAAAAGACGGACTGTTTTCCATTGAAACAGCTGAGTGTCTTGGACATTGCTACGAATCTCCGGTAATGATGATTAATCAGGCTGTTCACGGCAATATGGATGAAAGTAAAATTGCCAATCTTATTAACGATATAAAAACACGGCATGACAGTATATCCGTTTCTAATCTTGAAAAAAGAGTAGTTCTGAAAAACATCGGAAGGATTGATCCTGAAAATATCAATGATTACAAAACAGCGGGAGGATACGAAGCTCTGCAATCAGCCCTGCAGTTAAAACCTTCAGATATAATTGAGGAACTGGCATCTTCTAATTTTATTGGAGCCAACCTCAAAGGCAGAGGCGGTGCAGGTTTTTCTACAGGTTTAAAAATGAAATTTACCAGCAGCTATGCGGAAAATGAAACCGATGAAAACAGGAATGTATATCTCGTATGCAATGCAGATGAAGGTGAACCGGGTACTTTTAAAGATAGAGTTATAATGGAAAACGATCCTCACCTACTGATAGAAGGTATGTTGATAACAGCTTACTCCATCGGAGCAACTAAAGGTTACTTGTATATTAGGGGGGAATATTTTCTATCAATTCAAAGAATAAAAAAAGCTGTTTCAGATGCTTATGATAATGGCTATCTGGGTAAAAATATTTATGGAAGCGGTTTCTCTTTTGATATTGAAGTAAGGTTAGGCGCAGGTTCTTATCTATGCGGGGAAGAACTGACACTTCTCGAATCACTTGAAGGAAAAAGAGGTTATCCGAGAATTAAACCGCCCTTTCCTGCAGAAAAAGGACTTTTTAACAGACCGACACTTGTAAATAATGTTGAAACATTAGCCAACATTCCGGCGATTATTAAGAATGGTCCAAAATGGTACAGCAAACTTGGTACAGAAAAATCAACAGGAACAAAAATATTTAATCTAAGCGGAAATATAAACAATCCTGGCTACTATGAAGTGGAATTTGGTATTACTATTAGAGATCTTATCAATAAACTTGGCGGCGGAGTTATAGACGGTACAGAATTCAAAGGAGCACTGCTGGGAGGTGCAGCCGGAACATTTGTTGACTCAACTCTCCTTGACACACAAATGGGATATGATGAACTTAAAGAAAAAGGTGCAGTACTAGGTTCAGGTGCGGTCATAGTTTTCAATAACTTTTCTGACATTTTTGATATATTAAAATCAATACTGGAATTTTTCAAGCATGAATCGTGCGGTAAATGCGCTCCATGTAGAATCGGCTGTAAACAACTTTTAAATATATTAGATGATATAAAAAACATTAAAGAAGATAGAGAAAAGAATATTCAGATTCTTCTTCAGGAGACAGAGTATATGGCTAAAAATTCACTTTGTCCACTGGGACAGTCCCCTATCATGCCGGTTAAAAGTGCTATCCGTTATTTTAAAAGTGAACTTCTAAATCTCAATTAAGCCGAGGTAATATCAGATATGAATAATAAAAAAGTTAATATAAGTATTGACGGCAAATCAATAAGAACCTATGAAGGTGATAATTTACTGAAAGCTTCACTGGAAAATAATATAGACATACCAAACTTATGTTATCACAAAAATTTAACTCCCACCGGTGCATGCAGACTGTGCATAACTAAAATAAAAGGTCAAAAAGGATTCGTACCTGCCTGCAGTATTAATGTAACTGACGGTATGGAAGTTACTGCATTTGATGAAGAGATTGAAGATGCCAGAAAACATACTCTTGACTATCTGCTTTCAGAACATAATGAAGAAGGTGACAATTCGTATTATGATGAGTTGAAAGATTTGATCATAAAATACGGTCTGGATAAAAAAGAAAACAGAAAATTTCCACCTATATGGAAAACAATTAAACAGGAAAAAGATACCAGCTCTCCTGTACTAACATATGACTCCTCCAAATGTATTAAATGTTTCAGATGCATAAAAGCATGTTCTGAAATACAGGGCAAGAGGGTTTTATCTTTCACTGAGAGAGGTATTGATTCCAGAATAATTGCAGGGTTGGATAACTGGAAAGAATCTGAATGTGACGGTTGCGGCGAATGTGTACAGTTGTGTCCTACTGGTGCTATCGTTGAAAAACCTCATAGGAATGAACTCAGAATTGATAAAATTAATAAAAAAGTTAGAACAACCTGTCCCTACTGCGGAGTAGGCTGTCAATTGGAATACTGGATACAGAATGGTAAAATAGTAAGATCTACAGGCATTCACGATGTTATGCCAAATAATGGAAGATTATGCGTCAAAGGACGTTTCGGTTATGACTTCATTAACAGCAAAGAACGTCTCACTACACCATTGATAAAAAGAAACGGTAAATTTGAAGAAGCCGACTGGGATGAAGCACTGAATCTAATTGCAGAAAAATTTACATCAATAAAAAATAAATATGGCAGTAATGCATTGGCAGGATATGCTTCAGCACGATGTACCAACGAGGATAATTATATTTTTCAAAAATTTATCAGGATAGTTTTCGGTACAAATAACATGGATTACTGTACGAGGCTTTGTCATGCATCAACTGTAACTGCTATGCTGAAATCAATCGGTGACGGAGCAGGCAGTAACTCTATACAGGATTTTGAAAATACTGAATGTACTTTTGTTACAGGTTGTAATATGATAGAAACTCATCCTGTTACCGCCACATATTTAAAAAAAGGTAAAGCAAAAGGCAATAAAATTATACTTGTTGATCCAAGATGGACCCCTTTAGTTAAATATGCCGATGTCTGGCTTCAGGCAAAACTAGGAACAGATGTAGCACTTCAAAACGGTTTAGTTCATGTAATAATAAATAAAAATTTTATTGATAAAAATTTTATTAAAAACAGAGTAGAAAGAGGCATGGAGGCCTTTGGTGAGCTCAAAAAACTTGTTGCTAAATACACTCCTGAATATGTTGAAAAAATTACAGGTGTTGCAAAAGAAAAACTCATTAAAGCCGCAGAAATCTACGGTTCTGCCAAAACTGCAGTTATTGCCACAGGAATGGGGATGAGTCAGCAACTAACAGGCACATATAATGTTTACGGACTATTAAATATGATGCTTATTACAGGTCAAATCGGTAAAGATAATGCAGGAATAGCCCCGCCGAGAGGACAAAACAATGTACAGGGTGCAACTGATGTCGGTTGTTCTCCTATATTCTATCCAGGTTATATTCATTCAAATGATGAAGAAAATCGGAAAAAAATAGCTGAATTATGGGATGTAAGATTAGAGGATTTACCTTCTGAAGTAGGATATTCTACTATAGAAATCATAGACGCAGCACATAGAGAAGAGATCAAAGGCATGATAATAATGGGTGAAAATCCTATGCATACCGACCCAAACCTGAATCATACTGGAGAAGCTTTTAATAAACTTGACTTTCTTGTAGCTATTGATATTTTCCCTACTCTTACAACAGAATACGCTGATGTTATTCTTCCAGCATCAGCTTTGGCAGAAAAAAACGGTTCAGTTGTCAGCAGCGACAGAAGAGTGCTGAAAATCAATAAAGCAGTAGACTCTCCGGGATTGTGTAAAGCTGACTGGGAAATACTTGTTGAAATTGCGAAACGTATGAAAATATCTATCGGAAATTTTAAAAATGAAAGTACAATATTTGATGAAATTGCAAAAGCTACTCCGATAATGGCAGGAATTTCATATGACAGGATTACTAAAGAAGAAATTCAGTGGCCGTGTTTATCAAAGGATGATCCCGGCACAGCAACTCTGTTCAAAGAAAAATTTAACACACCGAACGGTAAAGCTGTATTATTTCCAGTTGACTATATTCCGCAGAATGAACAGCCTACTAGAGAGTATCCGTTTATTCTCAATAGCGGAAGACTTCTTTATCAGTATCATTCTGCAACTATGTCAAGACGTAACAATACATTAAATGAATTCGTAAATAAACCGTGTGTTTTGATCAATCCATCTGACGCAGAAAACATAAACATAAAAAATGATGAAATCCTGAAACTAACTTCCAGACAGGGAGAAATTAAAGTAGCAGCTAAAATCACATCAGGTGTCTCAACAGGCGAACTTTTCATGGCTTGGCATTTTAATGAAGCGTTGGTAAATACTCTAACAAGAAGTGAGAAAGATCCATTCTCTAAAATAGCCGCTTTAAAATATACTGTTTGCAAGGTAGAAAAGATTTAAACCAGACATAAAAATAAGATTAAAACAGTTATATTTTACTTAACGGGTAAAACGGTGATGGTTATTGATTCTTTTAGTTTTCATATGTATTATATACTGTATATAGAAAAACAAATTATTAAAATTGTTTATAATTATGAAGCGGCGTTCAATAATAAAATCATTAAGTTTTTTAATTATTTTTAGTTTACTATTTACTTTAACTGAAAACTTATACAGCAGAGGATATGAACATGATTTGGGTTTAATATATAAAGCTAAGTCAACAATAGCGCACCATAATTTAAATAAGCATGACAATACTGTAAATATTAATAATAACCTACTCGTACTGCAAAAATCAAAACAAACTGATAATCTCAAACTCCAAGCAAAAACACTTTATAAACTCAGTGAACTTTATTTAGTGGCAGGAGATTTTGCAAATGCAAAGGTTAATGCAGAGAAACTATATAATTTAGGAGTAAAAACAAAGAACAAAATCTCCATTGGAAAATCAAAATATATTTTAGGAAATATATATGAAGATTACAGTAAGAATTATTTATCTATTGAATACTTTCTATCAGCCTACAAAGATTTAAACAATAATTCGTTTTTGAAAGCAAAAATATATGTTTCAATTGCCAATGTATATAGAAATCTGGATAATTTTAAAGAAGCAGCATATTATTTAAACGCAGCAAACGCAATTGCTGAATCAACTAAAAATAAAGAACTTAAAATAGATGTTCTATTCTATCAAGCTTTAATCAACTTGGATGAAAAAAAATATGACAAGGCACAAAATGCAATTGACGAAAGCAAACAAATCAACAAAGTTCTGAATAATAGTGATTTTTCTATTTTGATTAATATAATTTCAGCGCGTATATATTTCTCTCTTAAAGAATATGACAAAGCATTAATACTTTTCAGTAAAGTTGCTAATAAAAATAGAGATACAAAATATATTTCCTTTATTGCCTACCTGTATTCAGGTAAAATTTATATCAAACAGAAAAAATTTAAACAAGCATACATACAGCTGACTGAAGCAAAAAAGCTAAATGATGAAATTGGACAGATAGCAATTCATACAAGAGAACTGGATCTTGCTTTCTCTGATTATTATAGCGCCCAAAAACAATATAATAAAGCATATCACTATCTAAAGGATTACTTTACAAGAGCAAATAAAATATTAGACTCTGCCAATATTGCTAACGCCACTATTTTAGCGACACAAAATGGTAATATGCAAATTGACGTACTTAAAAAAAATATGCTTCTTTCCACTAAGAAAATTAATACAATAGATAAGCGGAATCTACTTTTATATATAATTGCAACTCTCATACTTATACTGTCAATACTTTTCTTATTCCTTTATGCAAATAAGAAAAAATATGCAGCAAAACTAAATCTCTGGAACAATACACTGGATCATCAGGTTAAAGAAAAGACAGAAGAACTTAGAGAGGAAATTGAAAACAGAAAAGAATTCGAACATGAAATCAAAATAGCAGTTTCCATACAGAGATCAATTCTGCCTAAAGTAACAGATCAATACTTAAGAAATGAATTCACATTGTCAGCAAAACTTCTCCCGGCACTAAATGCGGCTGGTGATTTCTTTGATTTCTTCTATCTTAATGAAGAGAAAGACAAAATAGCTATTCTTATTGCAGATGTATCAGGAAAAGGAATTTCTGCAGCTTTTTTTATGACTTTAGCCAAAACAGTTTTAAGAAATACGTGCATAAAATCAAAAAGCCCAGCAGCCGCATTCAACAAAGCAAATAAAATTCTATCAACTAATAATGTGGAATGTATGTTTGTTACTGCATTTCTATATTTCTATGATATAAAAACCGGGGAATTTATATATGCAAATGCCGGACACCATAATGCTGTTTTATTAAATAATAATGAACCATGTCGAACTTTCGGTAATTTAGGAAATCTACCTATCGGTGTGGAGCATGATGAAAAATTTCTCAACGGTACTGGTGAACTGCGCACCGGTGAAGAAATATTATGCTACACTGACGGTGTAACAGAAGCTGTTTCACCTGAAGATATTGAATTTGGAGTAGAGAATTTATTTCATCTGATAGAAGGGTATCAGAGCCTTTCACCGCAGCGCCTTGTTGATAAAATTATTGAAGAAGTTACATCTTATGAAGAAAACAGCCGTTTTGATGATATAACTATTTTTGTTTTTAGAAGAAACGAATAATATACCTTTACATTATATTGACTCTTATTTACAATTGCGCTTTTCAGACAGCAGATTCAGCAATCTTACAATCGCTCTATAAGCAACGATCAAGGCCAGAAAAACTAATATAACATGTAGGTATTTAAGTACCGGCTCAATTATTGTATTATCAAGTTTAGATAATTTACAAAACCAAGGCACTGGAAGCGATACGAGAACAAGCATAGAACTTAAAAAAAGTTCTATCCCTGATTCATATACAGCTTTTTTTACCACTTCGCAGATAACATCCAATCTCGCCCAACTCATACATAGAGCAGATAGAGATAATAAAACAACAAAGACTGAACCTGGAACTATTTCTGTGGAAGAAGAAAAATGTTTATATAAACCAATTATTATAAAAACAGAACTTATTATCAACATTATTTTCAATATGTATATCAAAAATATTTCAAACTTTAACATATTATTACTGATCACTTTCCGTGCAGGTTCCCTATTTTTGTTAGATCATTATTTCATTATGACGCTTGGTAAGTACCTCACATCCATTTTTTGTTACTAGAAGTGTATGTTCAAACTGTGCAGACAATTTGTTATCCCGTGATGTAACAGTCCAATTATCTCTTTTAGAAGTCACTACTCTAAAATCACCAAGATTAATCATTGGTTCAACAGTAAATGTCATCCCTTCTTTTAAAATCACACCTTTGTGCTTATTTCCGTAGTGAGCTACACAAGGGGGTTCATGAAATTCACGTCCTATTCCATGCCCGCAATAATCCCTGACTACACTATAGTTTTGAGATTCAGCTAGTTTTTGTATAGTATATCCTATTTCACCCAATCTAATACCGGGTTTTACTATTTTTATAGCTTCATATAAACACTGCTTAGTCGTTTCAACAAGTTTTACCGCTTCCTGTTTTGCAGATCCTATAATAAAAGTCATGCTGGTATCCCCGTGAAATCCATTTTTATTAACCGTAATATCAAGGTTCACTATATCGCCTTCAATAAGTACTTGTTTGAAATCAGGGATCCCATGGCATACAACATCATTAACAGAAGTACATATCGATGCTGGAAAACCATTATAATTCAATGGCGATGGTACTGCACCCTGATTGAATACAATATAATTATGGCATAATAAATTGAGATCACCTGTTGAAATACCTTCTTTCACATAGGGGGCAATCATTACCAGTACATCAGCGGCAAGCTTACCTGCCTGACGCATCATTTCGATTTCATTTTTATTCTTTATAATAATGCTCATATTATAATAAATCTGAAATATTCTTCATAAAATTATTGAGAATATTTACTGAATTCTTCTTTTATCATTTTCTGCAATGTTTCTTTTAAACAATCAATTTTCAATAGTTTCTTATCGTTTTTATCACCCCTGATTTTAAGCTCTACTGCACCTTCTTCCAAAGTCTTGGGAGAAATAATAATTCTAAAAGGAATACCGATAAGATCTGCATCATTAAACATGAAACCTGCTTTTTCACCACGATCATCATATAAAATCTCAATTCCTGATTTTGTAAACTCATCATATATTTTATCAGCTGCAATTCTTACTTCTTCCTTTTTTATATTAAGAGCGCATAAATGGACATGATAAGGTGCAATTGTTATTGGCCATATTGGCCCCCAGTCATCATATGACTGTTCAATTACAGATGCCATAGTTCGTTCAACTCCAATACCATAACATCCCATTATCATAGATTTAGATTTACCATTCTTATCTAAAAACTTACAATTCATAGCATCAGAGTATTTGGTGCCAAGTTGAAATATATTACCTACTTCAATCCCTCTTTTTTCTTCGAGAGGTTCGCCTGTTAAAGGACATGGATCACCTGCTCTGACTGTGGCAAGATCAATTATTTCGGCATCTATCATATCACGTTTAAAATTGAAATTCTTAAAATGATAATCCTCTTCATTAGCACCGACAACAAGATTAGACGATTCTGCTACAGAACTATCTACAAGAACAGTCACTTTATCTCTATTAATACCTATAGGAGAGGCATAACCAGGTTGTGCACCGCTGGCTACTATCAATTCATCAGAAGCAAATTCAAGCTGGCCTATCTTTAAATATTTTTTTACTTTATTTTCGTTGACTTCAAAATCACCTCTAATCATTACAAAAATCAAGTGATCATTACCATCAGTATAAAAAACTGCTTTACCGGTATTTTCATGCTTGACTCCTAGATAATCAGCCACCTCTTCGATAGATTTTTTACCTGGAGTATGGACTTTTTCCAGTTCTTTTTCATCTTCTTTTTCAAACTTCCATGAAGCTGTTGCAATTTCTCTATTTGCTTTATACTGTCCGTCAGGAGATATAAAAAGCGTATCTTCTCCTGATTCTGACAGAGCCATAAATTCATGAGAAACAGCTCCTCCCATCATACCTGAATCTGATTTTATTGAAATAGTATCACTCAGTCCAACTCTATTAAATATATTTTCATAAGCCTGATGTGCTTTGTAATAATATTCATCTAAACATTCCTGAGTTTCATGAAAAGAGTATCCATCTTTCATTGTAAACTCCCTTACTCTAATTAAACCGGCGCGAGGTCTGGCTTCATCTCTATATTTTCTCTGAAGCTGATACACCATAAAAGGGAGCTGTTTATAGCTGTTTACTTCTGTCCTTACCAAATGAACAACTGCTTCTTCATGCGTCATAGCAAGCAACATTCCCTTACCGTTTCTATCCTTAAATCTTAGAAGTTCATCTCCAACACTTTCATATCTGCCTGATTCGTCCCATAAATCTTTAGGTAAAGCTACAGGCATCAGTATTTCCTGCCCTTCTATAGCATCCATTTCTTCTCTAATAATTGTTTCAATTTTTTTAGTTATTTTTCTACCCAAAGGAAGCAGGGAATAAATTCCAGCTGAAACTAGCCTGGCATAACCGCCTCTGAGAATAAATTTATGACTGACTGTAAGTGCATCTTTTGGGTCTTCTTTAATGCGCCTGCCGACAAGTTTAGACATTTTCATAAACAGGGAACCTTTTTCTTAAATAATATAAAAAATGAATAATTAATAATTGCTAAATATAAAACTTAATACAGTAGGGATAGAATTACGAATTACAAAATTTTTAAGTCTAGTGTTTTTTGAGTCCACTAAGCGATTGAGTTATATAATATAGCTGAATAGAAACAGAATATTGATCTATTATCTGTTCATTCATAAATTGTAATTTTTCATTTTTAATAAATAAATTAACTGGCTATCAACAGTAATGAGTGCTAGTATTAAAACTTTTTAAAAATATAATATAGATAAAACCTTTTACTGTATAATGCTTGATATTGTTTTTAATTATGACGAATAAGACACTCTGGATAGACAAAATTGATTCTACGAATAAATATGCATTAAGAAATTTTAAAATCCTTGAAAATAAATTGTTAATAGCCGCTAAAGAACAGACAGAAGGTGTAGGAAGATTTGGTAAAACATGGGAATCTCCCGGTAACGTTAATTTGTACGCCAGTTTTGTTTTAAAGAAACCGGCTTTTAATATTTTAAAGACGTCATGGATAGGTGGTCTAGCTGTATTGAATACTTTGAGAGAAACAGCTCCAGATCTTTCATTCTGGCTGAAATGGCCAAATGATGTTTTTATAAAAGAAAAAAAAATAGCAGGTGTACTTTGTGAATCGGTCATTAACAGTTCAGGTGAAATAGATGGAGTAATAATAGGTATGGGCATTAACCTCAACATGCCTGAACAACAAGTATTAAAAATAGACAAACCTGCAACATCTATTTTAGCAGAAACAGGCAATATAACTACAATTACAGACACATCAGACATACTACTGCATCACTTAAATAAATTTGAACAAATGATGTTAGTAAAAAGTGAAGAGAATGTTTATAGAATATGGAAATCAGAGAATAAGCTGATTGGTAAAAATATAAGCATTACATTTTCAGATGATAAAACTTTAGAAGTAAAAGTTCTTGATATTAAAGAAACAGGTCAGTTATATGTCATTGATAAAGGCGGTAATTTTCATTCAGTTTTTTCTGGCGATATTACTGTTAGCAAATTCTAACATTATCCACTAAACTTAAACATATCGGATAAACACCATAAAGAAAGGTTTTCTGCAAGTATGAAATTCAAACTATCAAATTACTATGTTGAAGATATAAAAAATAAACCTATATATAAAAGACCTTTTTTCTATTATATATTATTCATTATTATTATGATCATCACAGCAGTTGCTCATCCATATGATATGGAGTGGAAAAATTATGTCCTGAATTTACGCAATAATTATGGCACTCCTACTTTAGAGTCTTTTATTGATGTAATCAAGCTTTTTGGAGATGGAAAAACTTTAGGTTTTATAGCGGCAGTAATGGGTGCAGTTGGATTAAGAAGAATTGGATGGAGAATCGTTCTAACACTTCTTCTAATGGGAATAATGGTAGGTATACTAAAACCTGCAGTGCATAGAGAACGTCCCAATGGAAGAAATGACTTCTCTTTCCCAAGCGGCGATTCTGCAACAGCAACAGCGCTAGTTGTGCCTTTGGCGGCCGAAATTCCTGTTTTGGCACCGCTAGTTGTAATAGCACCAGCTGTTGCGTTTTGTAGAAACTGGGCAAACTGGCACTACCTAAGTGATGTAATAGCAGGTATAGCATTTGGAATACTTGCAACAGGATTTGCTTTCAAAATTGATATTAGAAAAAATAAATTTATTGGAATGTTCAAATCCAGACATCTTGCTCTTTTATCAGTATTACTGGCTTTGATATTTTTTCTTCCAGATATGTTTAAAGCCAGCGGTAAATTTTTTGATTTTATGGGATTCTACGGAAGTGCATTAATGCTATGGTTTGCAGCTAACTATGCTCAAATGTTTTTTAAAGAAAGGTCTGATAAATGCAAACCGGCAGATGAATTTATCATGTTCATTACTAAATTTTCTGATAAATATAAGATTGTAGGTAAATTTTCAAAAATCTTAACAAAAAGACTAGAGAAATGCGAGCCTAATAAACTAGCTATGTTCTGTAAAAAATTGATAACCAAATATGCAGTTAAAAATTTTTCATCTGTAAAATTTGTAGTAATAGACCTTTGTTTAATTATTTTTTCAATTATCGTCCTTGCATTTACCTGGACAACAAACATGGGCGACTTGAATATTGCTATGTCAGGCTTGCCTATTTTACTAATTTTTTCCGTTATTTACAGAAGAAGACTTGTGTATAAAAAACGCTTTATAAAAGCTTCTACAGTTCCTTTTTTGACTTGTTTTTTATTTGTCTTATTTGCACTAATAACACTTTTACCTGCAGTGATTAGGTATTACAGTAGATGAGTTGGACATTCAGGTGCTGAGTTTTGAGTTTTAAATGTTGAGTTAAAGCTGCTTCTGAATTTATTAATTCAAAACATTAAACCCAAAATTTAAAACTCTATATATTATGATAATGATAAAAAACAGATCGGGTTCAGACAGTATACTCGATGAAGTCATAAAGTTTTTTGATTCTGAAACACCTCTAAAAGAAGCTGAAAAATATGGGGGAAGAACCTATGAAGAAAGACCTCAGCAAAAGGAGATGGCTCTTAATGTAGCATGCTCTTTAATTGAGCCCTACAATCTTTGCGTTGAAGCCCCTACAGGCGTAGGTAAAAGTTTTGCATATTTAATTCCTGCTATTTTCTATGCCCTTAAACAGCCAAGGCCTATAGTCATTACGACAGAAACTATCAACTTACAGGAACAGTTAATTTTTAAAGATATTCCAATACTCAAAAAACTCACTGATGTTGATTTTAAAGCTTCATTGGCTAAAGGAAGAACAAACTATCTATGCAGAAGAAGACTGGAAATGTCAACCGGAGATCACCAGGGAGAATATCTCCCTAATAACTCCATGATGTCAGATATAGCAAAGATCACTGAGTGGGCTGAAAAAACAAAAGATGGAAGCTTATCAGATATGGAATTCGAACCTTCTTTGTCTGTTTGGCATTGCATATGCTGCGAACATGGGAACTGCTTTGGTCCAAAATGTAAATATTTCAATAAGTGCTTTTACTGGTCTGCAAGAAAAGAGTGGGAAAAATCAAACCTTCTAGTAACAAATCATGCTCTCTTTCTATCTGACTTAAAAATGAAAACAGAAGGAGAAATAGAAGGTGGAATTTTACCTCAATACTCAGGAGTCATAATTGATGAAGCACATCAGTTGGAAACTAATACTGCCAAATATATGGGAACGAGAATTAGCGAACCTGGACTATTAAACATGCTTACGCGTCTCTATAACCCGGATAGAGGAAGAGGACTTCTCATCAGACCTGGATCAAAAGCCATAGAACTAAGGCAAATTACTGGACACACTTTTGAATATGTTAAAACTTTTTTTAATCAAGTCCGAGAATATATGTCTACTCATGAGGCTACTCAGAGACGAATTCATCGCCCCTATATTGTAGAGGATGTTATAACAGGGCAGTTAGCTTTACTGGAACGTAAACTTGATGAATATTTAAAAATACAGGATGATGATAATTATAAACTAGAATTAGACGTTCAGCTTCAAAAATGCAGAGGCTATACAAAATCTATTTTTGAATTTTTAATGATGAACGCAGAAGATAGTGTATATTGGATTGAGCTTGAAGATAATTATAATAGGCAATATGTAACACTTAATTATTCACCACTGAATGTTCCTGAAATTTTAAATAGATCTCTGTTTACAGAAGGTTATCCTGTAACTATTACCAGTGCTACACTGTCTGTAGCAAACAGGTTGAATTTTTATAAGAGCAGAGTTGGGTTCGTAGGAAAAGAGTTGATACTAAGTTCTCCATTCAATTACGCTACTCAGAGTTGTGTTTTTATTCCAAAAGGAATACCTGATCCAAGAGATAATTTTTATGAATCTTCCATTTCTGAACAGATTAAAAAATATGTAATCCAAACAGAGGGCAAGGCATTTGTGCTTTTTACAAGCTACAGTTTACTGTCAAAAGTGAAACAGATGACTTCTGAATATTTTGCTGGTAAAGGTATTACTCTTATTGCTCAAGGTGATGGAATAAGCAGATCTAATATGCTAAAATTTTTCAAAAAAGATGTCAACTCAGTCATTTTCGGAACTACTAGTTTCTGGATGGGAGTAGATGTTCCCGGCGAAGCATTAAGTAATGTTATAATTACAAAACTTCCCTTCTCCGTCCCTTCAGAACCACTGATTGAAGCCAGACTTGACAAATTAAAGGAAGAAGGCAGAAATCCTTTCATGGAATATTCTTTACCTGAGGCAGTCTTGAAATTTAAACAAGGCATAGGAAGATTGATAAGAAGTAAAACAGATACTGGAATTATAGTGCTGCTCGATAACAGACTAATAACTAAACGATATGGAAAAATTTTCCTCGATTCACTACCTCCCTGCCCTATAAAGATTGTTTAATGCTTCTATTCCATTTGTTATATCATAAAAAGATAATAAATTAAGAAGTTTTAAAAGTAACTAAAGGATATAGATATGTCACAGGCACAAGATGGAAATACAGTAAAAGTTCATTATACAGGAAAATTAGAAGACGGAACAGTTTTTGACAGTTCAGTAGATCGTGATCCGCTTGAATTCAAAATGGGTGCAAAACAAATGATACCAGGTTTTGAAAAAGGTGTTCATGGAATGAAATTAAATGATAAAAAAACTGTAACTATACCTCCTGAAGAGGCATATGGTATTCGCCATGATCATTTAGCTGCAAAATTCCCTATTGAGCAGTTTCCTCCTAATATTAAACCTGAAGTAGGTCAAAAATTACAGTTAAAACAGGAAAATGGACAACCACTTACCGTCACAGTTACAGAAGTTACAGACAAAGAAGTAAGCCTTGATGCTAATCATCATTTAGCTGGAAAAACTTTGATTTTTGACATCGAATTGGTCGAATTAAATCAATAGTATAATTATGAAACTTGAACTTTATTATTTTGAAAGTTGTCCTTTCTGTCAGAAAGTGCTTTTATATTTAGAAGATAAAAAGCATGATATTATATTTTTAGACACAAAAGTTCATAAAGAGTACAGAGAAAATCTACTCAAAATGAATAAAAATACACAGGTACCATGTCTTGTAATTGACGGTGAACCTATACTTGAGTCTGATGAAATTATACTATTTCTGGAACAGAACAAATCTAAATGGACAAAAGAATAATATAATTCTAATTATAAATTGTTAATGATTTTCAGATACTTAATTTTTTATGTATTAACAATTTATAATTAAGTATTAATAATTTAAAAATTATTTTCTATAACAATTTTCTAAATAGCGACAAACCAGCTGTGCTGTTAAACCCCAAATTTTTCCATGATCTGTATTATATAGAAGTATTTCATGTTCTCTACCACCCCATGATCTCCAATATCTTTCCGGAAGGCCCAGATTTTTTGCAGGAAATAAAACTACTACATTATTATTTTCATCTCTGTAAGTAGGATGGACACGGGAAATCACTGTATATTTTTCAGGTTTCATTGATGCAAGTAAATCAACCGGAATTGAAAATACTTTTGCAACTTCATCACGACTGTAATCTAACTCATCAATATCGTCAATATCAATGATTCCAAGATAAGTTTCAATTAAGACAGTCATTGGAGCAAATAATTTACCCAGCTTTCCTGTTATTCGTATTTTATCTGGTTGAACACCTAATTCTTCCACTGTCTCACGGATTGCTGTAGCTTTAGTATTTTTATCCTGTTCATCAACTACTCCTCCTGGAAAACAGACTTCTCTTCCTTGTCTAATATGTGCAGCTCTCTCCTGAAAAATAAATTGAGCTGCTCCATTTTTGTCGTAAAAAACTGGGATTAATACTGAAGCATGAACAAAACTATCTAAATTCAGAATACTGTCATTATCGATTTTTAAATTTAAATTCTTCATGTCATATAAAGGTCAAATTAGAGTACTTTTCTATTTACTCTCTACTGTTTTTCTTAATATTAAAAAGAACAGCCTTTTTCTAAGAATACAACATAAATAGAATCTTTATATAAAAAAAATGATATTAGTATAGGACTTTTATTCACTGGAGGCATTTAATATTTTCTTAAAAATTAAAGTGTCTACAGCCTTTAAATTTATATAAGTTCTTTTCTTATAGTCCATTAATAATACTATTCTATGGTTATCACCATAGTTAAAAATAGATTCATAATATGGCCCACTTTTTTTCTGTTCAGGTTTTCCAAATTTGCTGCTCAACAGCTCTTCCAGAGAGCTATATAATGCATTTATTTTATCACTCTGAGTTTTAAAAATAACCTGATAATAGCATAATTTGTTTTTATAAAAAATTAGTGCACTGCTATCAGCATCTTCAAAAAAATGATTACCTTTAAAAAAATATGTTAAGGTATTAGTTTTTTTATCATCAATTTTTTTTAGAATGGGAATATTATTTTCCTTCATCTTTTTTAATACGGATGCTCTACTTGAATCTAATTGAAAGCCTCCGAATTTACTCCCCACAGTAACGCGGTTATTGAAGAAGTACATATACATGCCATTAGTCCAGCCAAATCCTGCATTATTTGCAGCATAACCTGTTGTCACTTTAACTTCTCCAAGAGGATTATATGCTAAATATTTTTCAATTATTATACCATATTTAACAAAATAAATATCAATAGTATCCCGCCATCCCTGGCTTATCGTTTCATTCGATATCTCTCTGTTTTCTAAAGCCTTAACTGCAAAATATTCATTCGGAGCCCAAGCTACTGGAAAGTCCCATTGAGTAGCTCCATTTGTATTATGAAGGCTTGTTGTTACACCATATAATTTTTTAATATCATCTCTTTTAAATATTTTATTAAACTCATTAATACTTTTTTGGGAAGGAATAAATGGATATTTCTGACACTTCGGCGAATAATCTTTTTGTGCTATTCCAAAATCGAAAGGACAGTATTTAGTCACATATGGATAAGTGAATTCTGTATTTTTGTCATTTCTTTTGGTTATTCGTTTGTCTGCATAACCTTTAGTATTCTTATCCCAAAGTTCACTGTTGATATAATCTTTTATAGATGCTCTCCATTTTCTGACATACTCTATTTCCTCATCCATCTTATCATTGTCCATACCGAACGAGTTATTCGTATCACTCAGTATTTCATTGGTTTTTTCATATTTAGCAATATGACTAATATCATCTGCCATTTTATATAATAAAGAATTCAATGCAACCGAGCAGAAATCCAGGCATTCTTGTCCGGCAAATCCATATCTTTCAGACAAATCGAAACCGGAAGCCCTAACGGCTCTATCATTCTTATAAAACCAACCCGTTAATTTTCCGCTTTTTGTATCATAAAATATATTTTCCGGATTAGTTTCAGGATGCTTTTTAAAATAATCACAGAACACTTTATCATATAAGCTTCTGTTCACCTTATCTGCACTGAAAACTACTTCAGGGCACGGGCCTTCACCTTCAGTGTAATATCGGGAAATATTATATTTTTTACCATTGGCTTTTACTGTAACCACCCTTTTATTTTTATTTATATTTTTATCTATATCCTGATAAATATAATCATTTGTTTCATCATATTTATCATAAGGACTCCAGTTACCGTAAACGACCGAAGGTTTAGCATAATAGTTGAAGTAGGCAATTGCTGCCGGAAGAACTTCTCTAGCCATCCATTCCTGATAATTTGCAGGAGGATTATAATTAGTTGAATGATTATCTGATTTTAAATATGGACTTAAAGTATCAAAATAATCTAATTCCTTCAATTCATCATTAGCAAATTGCACTTTGCCGTTAAGTGATAGCGAAACAATTTTTTTCTTTAATTTTTCTCCGTATTTATCCCAGAAGTTGAAAACATCAAACGCTTCAATTGTTAAAAAAGGAGGTTGAGAACGTTCCATAGTATACAACCTGTTAGCGTTTAAAATATAACCACCATAAAAATTAATTTCAAAAATGTGATTATCCACCATTCCTTTTGCTATCTTAAACATTCTAAAAGCATCTAAGGCAGTTGCCTTATAATAACCTTTTTCTGCCATATATATTTCACTCTCTGGATTATTTAAAATATATTTAGAGCTGTTCAAAAGTCCCAGAATCATAAAATATGAATCCCATCCAAACATCTCATTAAATAACCCCCCGGGAACAATGTAATTATTAGGCAAATATAACAATCCAATATGATTATAAAGTACTTCCTGATTTTCCCATTTTCCATTTTTCAGCACCAAAGATTTCGGCTCAGGTTTCTGTTCCGGAAGAGGCAATAATACCGTTCCTTTTACATCTCCAATTTTATCTTCTACAAGCTTCTTAAATTGAGGTGGATAATACACAGGCCAACCGTTCAATTTCTGCATATTGTAAGAATAAGTAGATGTTTTAGGGCTTAATTTTATCATATGATCTTTAGCAAGTTTAAAAATATAGTCCCTGTTTACCAATCTCAGCAAACCGGTTTCAGATGATATCCAAAGTCCATTTATATAAGGAACGAGACAATCTTTTTCAAACTGATCCTGTGTAATGCTCAGTGAAGTTTTTCCTTTATTATCCTCATCAGCCCAATATTTTCTGAATAATGACCTCAGAGCTTTAGATGAATCATTTTTATCATTTAATTCAGAATATTTGATAACTGTATTTGCAGCATAGCGTCCGGTAAACTGAGCATTTTTATCAACTTCCGGATATCCTAAATCAGTTATTACTATTTCAGTATCCTGCAAAGGGTCTGTTTCTACAGCTTTTTCCAACTGAATACTCTCAGTTCTGCAAGAACTAAAAATTACTACCGAAGACATAAATACAGCAAATAAAAATTTCTTTAACATCATTTCTCCACAAATATTATCTATATAGAATTTTATTTTCATTATCAATCTTTAGACTATTATAAGGGAAAAGAAATTTTTTAACGCAAATATTTGTAAATGTTTAATAAAAATTTTCATTGTTTTACACTAAGAATATTCTATTGAAAATCTTATAGTATAACTAAATTTTTTTGATCTAGAATTATAATCTAAGTTATATGTTCAAAGTTCTACTCATAATCATCTGAACTGCAGCAGGAATTTGCATTGGCTGAATTTTTGCAATCACATCCTCCTATTTCCAATCCAATTTTTGAAGCGATAATACCAGCAGCACAACCAACACCGGAACGCACTTTTAGTGCTTTTACCGGGCAATTCAACATGCAAGCGCCACACTCCATACACGCATTTTTATCTTTAATAACTGCTTTTTTGTTATCCATTTTAAACACTGCATGCGGGCATACTTCCATACACATTTTACAACCGATACATTTCTCACTTTTTAGTTCAAGAGTTGCTACATTTTCTAAATATCTAAAAGTACTCATTTCAACATCTCCGCAATTAAATAAATCTTCCCGCAATTAATAATATCACTCCAATAATACCGGCAACAATTTGAATAGGTACAGCATAACTCATTTCTTTTAAAACACCTGAAAGAGATGTATATGTTGATGCACCGGTAAAATTCATAACAACAAAACTGGATAAAGATGAACAAATTAATAGCCAGGCCGCAAAATTGAACCAATAATTTAACAGATTTGGCATTCCATAATCATAGCCGAATAATATTATAAAAATAAAACATACAATACCAATCCAAACGCCTTTAACAGCAAATGCTCTTCCAGGAAGCCAAGGTAAAAGTAATGGGCCAAATGCAGATGCTGCTGCAAATGTAATTATTAACATCAGGGCATATATTAGGCCTGTAGTTAAAATACTGTAAAAACTATATGTTCCATTTGCAAATCCTCCAATCAAAGCTAAAATGATAGCGGCAATAATAACATTGCGACCTGTGAGTACAAAATCTGCAGGTATCAAAACAGCTCTTTCAATCATAGGAAAATCTACTTTTCGCATTTTTTCACTAGCGGTCATTTTGTTATCCATATACTCAGGTAAATCTTCTGCTCTGACAGGTCCAAATTTTACATTATACCCACATCTTTTTTTTACTTGATGTGCACTTACACCTGTAGCCCCTAATTGAGGGACAATTAGATTTTTGTGAGAAACGTGCTCACTTAGACCACTTTCTTCTATTCTGCTTATCAATTCATCTGTTCCAAAAGTGCCTTTCCCGGCAGCACACCATACATTCACACCTTTTGTATCTAGGACTAGAATCCAAACATCTCTTCCGGTTAACTGTGTCCTCAATCTATCAACACTTAATTTATAATTAGCTGAAACTAAAACAGGAGAATCTTTACTTGGTTTCCCCACACCATAAAGTCCAGGCTCAACTTTATAGTTCATTCTGCTAAAACTGCACCTTACCTTCCAATGCCCTACTCTGTCTTTCCAATTTAAATATGTACTCAAGAATGAAACTTCCTGCTTTGCAGAAGATGTATCGCAGCATGAGCTTGCACTACTAGAACAACATGTCGAATGTTTATTTTCTAAACTCATAATAATTATTCATCCCTGTTTTTTGTTATATTAATTAGAATATCTCCAATACATTCATTCATGCACAATTTAGTTTCCTGGTTTAGATTGGACAAAATTTTAAGTATCTTTGCTTTACAATATTCAGTAGCTTCATTATACACTCTGTGCCCTTCATCAGTTAGGATAATACAGCATACTCTTCCATCTTTTGCTAGAGTACACTTTTTAATCAATCCATAACTCTCTAATCTATTGATGAATCTTGTAGCTCCACTTTTAGTAATATTCAAAGATTTTCCAATAGCCTGAACAGGACAATGCGGAGTGTAGCTAAATATTGTCCTAAGGGCTTTAAAATCATTAATGGACAATTCTGAATCATAGTTAATTAGTAAATTACTCGGCTCAAGCCTGCATAATACTTCATAGAAAGAATCTATATCTAATTTTTCTGAATTTATGTTTTCACTCATAAACGCCTCTGCTTAGTTGACTTATTCAACTAATATACATGTTTAGTTGATATAGTCAACTAAAATTCATAAATATTAACATACAATATTAAAGAATAAAGTAATCATGTGACTAATATACAGAATTAAGCAGAATTGTAATAGTTTTAAACTGGGCTAAAATTTATATAAATATTAGAGTTAATCACCATGTATTCTACATAATAAAATATGAAACATTTTAAACTAAATACTATTGTAATAGTCTGTTTACTTTCAGTCATCACTCTTACTTCAGTTATGCTGTTTATTGTTTCAGTGAATGACATAAAAAAATTCAAATCTTTTGCTTTAAACGAAACTAACACTCATATAAATAAGATTAGCAGCCTTGTTTTCGGAATAGATATTGATCAGCAGACTACCTTAATTAATCAGGTTTTTAAGAATGCTCTAAACCTGTCAAAACTAATAACGGTAGAAATACAGGAGTCTTCTAATTTAAATTTAAAAAAAAGAGATTACACCAAAATATTATCATATGATACTGATAAAAAAATTTATAATAATCTGAATAAGAAAAATATTTTTTTAAAAAACACAGTACCTTACGGCGCAATTTTAGCATATTGGGGCGATAAAGAAAAAGGAATACCCCAGTATATAAATAACGAAATAAGTAAATTAGTATATGTTAATCCACTTCTTAGAGAAATCTGTAAAAGCAACGATATATATGCATCGGCATGGGTTGTTGTAACAAATAAGATACTTGCTGCATACTCAGAATATCCAACAAAATATTACACTAATATGAATAGAAAACATATACTAAATCTAGAAAAAAGTTTAAAACTAAAGTTTAAAAAAAATCAGCCCATATGGACCAATGTATATGAAAATACCTTCGATTCTTTAATAATAACACTATTATATCCATATTATGATAAAAATAATAATTTAGCTGGTATTGTAGGAATTGATATTTATTACAACAAACTGATAGACAAACTTTACAGTGATAGAATAAAATCATATTACGATAATAATAATATAATAAGACTCTTTACAAGTGAAAAAGGAAATCTCATTTCATTTCCTGGTAAATATGATAAATTATTATCATTACCTCACTCAAAAAATGAACTCGGTTTAAACAAAAGCAGCTTTTTGAACATTAACCTCTTATCCTCCAGTGATCCGGCAATCAGAAAACTTGCTAAAGACATTATTGACGGTAACTCAGGTGAAAAAAAAGTTCTTATACAGGGTAAAGAGTATCTGTTATCATTCACAACAATACCAGTTAACGGCTGGAATATGGCGGTGTTAGCGTCTACCAATAGTTTATATAATAGTCTACAGCGTATAAAAAATGAGTTCAATTCTGTTTTCATGGACATTATCACTCACTTTATTTTCAACTTTATAATAGTTGTAATAATCTGCCTGGTAGTCTCTTATTTTATTTTTAAGCGAAATATAGTCAGACCATTTGAACACTTAAGAAGTAAAATTAAACTTATAGGAAAAGGGAATTTTCATCTAAAATTCAGAACTAAGGGAATAAAAGAGATATATGATCTTGCTGTTACGTTCAACTCGCTTGGAGTTCAACTTAATAACTACACAAAACGTCTTGAAGAGGAAATTGTTAAAAGAGAATCTGTAGAAAACAGCATAAAACTGGCAAGAAGAATTCAGGAAGATATTCTTCCATCCTTAAATACTAAATTTGATACAGCTGAATTTGTGCTTAAAGCAAAACTGCTGTCCGCAAAAGAAGTTTCCGGTGATTTTTATGATGGCTTCTTTCTTGATAAAAATAAAATAGCTTTCCTTATTGCGGATGTTTCGGGAAAATGTTTTCCGGCAGCATTTTTTATGGCTATAGCCAGAACTACAATCAAAAATATTGCCTTAACAGAATATAATGATCCTGGTCTTGTTTTGAAAAAGGCAAATGAAATCTTATCATCAGAGAATATGTCATCAATGTTTGTCACAATATTTCTAGCTTATTACGAAATTGCTACCGGTAAATTTGTTTATGCAAACGGAGGCCATCATCCAGCAATCAAAATTACAAAAACTGGAAAAATAGAAGAATTTGGAGCATTAAACGGTCCTGCTCTGGGAGTTATAGGAAACAGTGAATACAGTAAACAGAAAACTGTTTTACAACCTGGTTCATCAGTCTTCATCTATACAGACGGAGTAATAGAAGCTTTTTCTCAAAAAGGAGAAGAATACGGAAAAACAAGGCTCATAAAATACTTGAATAATAATTCTTCTAACGAAACTGAATCAATAATAGATGGATTGGTAAATGAAGTCATAGAGTTTCAACAGGGTACTTTATTTGATGATATAACAGTCTGTATGCTTACCAGAAAACCTTAGAGCTGCAATTCTTATTCAATATTTCTCCTTATTAATATTTATTTAAAGATATTTAATAAAATTTCTGTACATTATCATTGAATGAAAGTATTATTAACTGCTAATAATAGGTTTTAAACAAAATTATATATAGCTGAAATCGGGGAGAAGAAGCATGAACAGCAGAGAAAGAATCAAGGGAATCATATCAAGAAAGAAAGTAGACAGATGCGGATTCTGGTTAGGAAATCCCCATGATGATACATGGCCTATTCTTCATAATTTTTTTGGAACCAAAACAGAGGAAGAATTAAGAACTCTTCTTAATGATGATGTTCGCTGGATATGCCCGCAATACATTGAAGGTACATATAATGATCCTTCAGGAAAACAAATATTTGACTTAGGGGCAGCAAAAGAGATGCATGGAGCACCTGGACCTTTTGCTGACTGTGAATCTGTAGATGAAATTGAATCTTACTCGTGGCCAAAAGTTGAATATCTTAATTTTGATAAAACTTTAAATATATTGAAAAATACAGGAAATGTATATCGTGCCAGTGGATTCTGGACATGTTTTTATCATAACCTTATGGATCTTTTCGGGATGGAAAATTATCTAATAAAAATGTATACACATCCGGAAGTAGTGGAAGCAGTAACCAATAAAATATGCGAATTCTATTTTGAAGCTAATGAAAGATTTTTTGATAAAGCCGGTAATATGATTGACGGATTCTTTTTCGGTAATGATTTCGGTACACAGAAAGATTTGATTTGCAGCCCTGAAATGTTTGATCGATTCATAATGCCTTGGTTCAAAAAATTCACAGATCAGGCTCACTCCCATGGGTATCAGGTTATTCTACATTCCTGTGGAGCCATTTATAAAGTAATTGATAGATTGATTGATGCCCGCGTTGACTGCCTGCACCCACTCCAGGCAAAAGCTCATATGATGGATGCTGATAACCTATCATCAAAATTTGGAGGAAGAATAACATTTATGGGAGGCATAGATACGCAGGAACTGCTCGTGACAGGAACTCCTGAAGAAGTTTACAATGATGTAATAAGAGTCAAAAACAGTTTATCACCTAATTTAATTATAAGTCCAAGCCATGAAGCTCTGCTGCCAAATGTACCTCCGGAAAACATCAAAGCTATGGCAGAAGCGGCAATTTTATAATAAAGTTAAATTATCTCGTTTTGATCAGTTATTTGTCTAATGGTATTTCTTAGCCATTGGTGAGATTCATTACTGTCATCTTCTCGTTTCCAATACATTGAATAAATCATTTTTTGTGACGGAAACGGAAGATCATGATAATCAATATCAAACTTTTCAGCAAATTTTTTAGCAATATTTTCATGTACAATAGCAAGGTAATGAGAACTCTGTATTGTATTTAATGCAACCAAAAGATGTGGAGTTGTAATCGAAATTTTAAGTTTTTTCCCAGTCTTCTTATATATTGTCTGGCTTACTAATTCCTGGCAGTCGCTTCGAAAACTAATATTCAGATATGGATATTCAAAAAAAGTATTTATTGAAAGTTTTCTTTTATTAAAAGCAGGGTGATCTTTTGCAGCAATACATACCAGTTCTGTAAGGAATAACTGTTCTGATATAATATTTTTAGTATCAACAGAGAAAAAGCCTATTGCAAGATCCAGATTTTTTGAGTCAAATTCATCATATTCATGTAAGTTATTCAAATGATTTATAGTGAATGAAATATTATTAGCTTCATTCTCGATAATCTCGGAGAGTCCCTTCATATAAAGTAGTGAAGCATAATCACTCATTCCTATCTTAAAATCAGCTTCAGCAACTGAAATATCAAATGATTTCTGTTTAATAAAAATATTTTCAAATTTAATAATTGCTTCACTGACCGGAATTATCAAATCTTTAGCACATTTTGTTAGAATCATTTGATTAGACGGACCTCTAACAAGTAAATCATCATCAAATATTATTCTAAGCTGTTTCAACATATGGCTGACAGCAGGTTGTGTCATTTTTAATTTTCTTGCAGCCAAAGAGACACTTTTTTCTGCCAGCAAAGCGTTAAGAACTACTAAGAGGTTTAAATTAATACCCGATAAGTTCATAATTTTATATAATTTTTTAAGATGATATTATTAATTATGATAGTTGATAAACTGTATCAGGACAAGACATTAACCATTAACAATTATTAATTAGCTATTAGATCTATAACCAGGTTATATCTGCAGGCTTTCTCAAGGGGATTTTCTTATATTTATATTTTGGGTATCCAATCATTAGAACACCTGTGCATTGATCTTTTCTAGTCAATCCGATTATATCTCTAACTGGTTTACAAAATTTCAAAATTGCTTCAAAATACCCCCCCCAACAAGTTCCTAGATTAAATGAATAAGCAGCCAGTTCCAAGTATGATAAAGCAATGGTAGAAGATTTTTCCAGACTTGACTCTTTTTTATCGCCATAAGCTATAATTATTGCAGGCGCTCCTTTCAAAATAGGATCTTTTCCCTGTTCATATTCATCAACATGCTTATGCATGGCAAGAGCCTCAGCCCATGGGAACTCCTCTCTGATAACATATTTCATCCAGTCTATAGATAAATTCACTATCTGCTGAAGTTTTTCTCTGTCATTTAGAATTTTCCACTTAACTGGCTGAAGATTTAAACCTGAAGGAGCATATCGTGCAATATCAATTAATTTCTCCAGTTTCTCTTTTTCGATAGATCTCCCTTTATAGGCTCTTACTGATCTTCGACTCTTCATAAAAGTCTCTATAAGCTCAGAAGAGATTTTCCAATTTTCAGGAATATCAAGGCAGGTATCAGGCTTTATTTCATGGAGCATTAAAGCCGCGGTTGGGCAGATAGAAGCACAATGACCGCAGTTGATACATTCGAACTGATTGGATTCTTGGATAAAAGGGTAACCATTGTCATCAATTTCTATTATATTTTTTGGACAAACATCTGAACATATTTTGTCTTTTATGCATCTATTTTGATCAACTTTAATAATACCCATAATTATTTAATTCTGAATTAATGATTTATAATAATGTTTTTATGCAAAAAATACCTGATTAAAAAGTATCATCATTTGGTTATTTTTCTATATTCTGTATTTTATATATAATAATCTATTTCTTTTAATAAATCTCTTATTGACTGGATTACAATATGCATTGGTTATTGGAAAAAGCTTTCAAATATAAAAAATGGGCTGTAGACAATAGACATCATCTACACACGTATCCTGAGTTAAGTCACCAAGAAAAAGAAACTTCAGAATACTGCAAAAAAATATTAATTGAACTTGGTTATAAAATTAAAGATTCTTGGGAATATGGTTTCACTGCGGATCTAATTATTTCAGACAATTTTAAAACAATTGCCTATAGAACAGATATGGATGCTCTTCCAATCCTTGAAAAAAACAACAATGAATATATTTCACTGAATGAAGGTGTTTCACATATGTGTGGACATGATATTCATATGTCGACAGCTCTGCTTTCAGCAAAACTGCTTATCAGCTTAAAAGACAATCTTTCATGTAACGTTCGTTTCATTTTTCAACCCTGTGAGGAAACTCCTCCAGGTGGTGCAAAATTTATGATAGAGAATGGATGCCTTGACGGTGTAAGTGAAATATATGGACTTCACAATGATCCAACTCTTGAAGTAGGAAAAATAGGCATATCTCCTAAAAAAGCATCAGTTGCAGGTGATTTATTCAATCTGACTATTAAGGGAGAAGGATGTCATGCCGCAAGGCCGGATAGAGGCTTGGACCCTATTGCACCTGCAGCAAATCTAATGACTCATTGGCAATCAAGTATTTCAAGAAGATTAAATAGTAATCATTACTATGTCTTAAGTGTTACAAGCATACACGCAGGAGATGCTTTTAATATTATTCCTGATGAACTCAAACTGTCGGGAACTGTAAGAACATTATATAATGAAGACCGTAAGTTTATTTACCAAATGATGGAAGACTCACTGATACCATATAACAATTCAGGATATAGATGTACTTTAGAATATATTTATGGTTATGATGCAACTTTCAACCATAAAGACAATGTAGATAAAATAATATCATCTGCAATGGATATAGTCGGCAAAGAAAACATAAACTCTGATCTTGAGCCACAGGCATCTGAAGATTTCTGTTATTTCACCCAGAATATTCCAGGAGCTTTATTCTTTGTTGGTTCCGGAAATAAAGAAAAGAATATAATAGAACCTCTACACTCTCCCAAATACGAAGCTGATGAAGATTCTATTTTTGTTGGCGCTGCAATTATGACAAATATTATTTTAAGTTAATTGATTCTATTAAATATTTTATTATATAAGGAGATGAACATGAAAGTTATTGCATTTAACGGCAGTCCTAGGAAAAAAGGTAATACACATATTCTAATAGAAACAGTTTTCAAAGAATTAGAAAAAAAAGGAATAGAAACTGAAGAAATTAATATTGCTTCAAAACCTTACCGTGGCTGTATGGGATGCATGAAATGTTTTGATAATGGTGACGGTAAATGCGTTATTAAAACAGATGATCTCAATGATCAATTTAATAGAATGCGTGAGGCTGACGGCATAATACTTGGTTCTCCAGTTTATTGTGCAGACCTTTCAGGACAAATGAAATCTTTTATTGACAGAATTTCATTTTTGAATTTTGCCAACGGTGGTAATGTATTCGCAAGAAAAATTGGAACTGGTGTAATGGCTGTCAGACGAGCTGGTGCAGTTCCTACCCTACACTCATTGAACTCATTCTTTACAATATGTCAAATGATTGTTGTAGGTTCGACATACTGGAATATGGGGTTCGGTATGGAAGAAGGTGAAGTCAGGCAAGATCCTGAAGGTATTCAGACCATGCAGAATCTGGGAAAAAATATGGCCTGGCTATTACAACTTAAAGATTTTGCAAAAGAAAAAATAGCTGAACCTGATACAAAAGTTGAGGTATTGACTAATTTCATAAGATAATTTATCTAAATATTTAATTATTAATGGTAAATTGTTAATGCAAAAAATAACTGTTTCTTATTAGCAGTTATTTTTTAGCTTTTCTTCTGCTTCTATCTGTCTCAATTTTTTTCATCTCAACTTTTTGCGACAGATTTCTTTTATCTTTAATTTTTAATAAAAAGCCAAATATCAAAAAAAGAAAAAATGCTACAGCAAATCTAATATTGAAAGAGTTTAGAGTAGTGATTGATTCTTTAATATTTCCGGACATTACTGACTTATAAACAAAAGTAATTAATATAATGCCCGCAAAACAGTATAATAAACTTCCTACATAACTGCAAACTACTGCTTTGGCAGCGCCCCTGTTCCCTCTGTTCTTCAATACTTCTATAATATATAAAAGGAAAAAAAGGAAAAATATTGATCCATATCCTGATACAAGTCCAATCATTCTTACAAGTTTATATCCATATGATCCTGTTGATTTATAACCTGTATCTACTCGGCTATAACGCTTAAATTTTGCGATAAAATTTTTCAAATCTGAAGCATTATTATTTGAAATAAAATCTAACTTTTGGAGTCCAGAAATCAATAATGAGGCCATATTTCCGGTTGAATAGAGAAAACCATGTAAATATTCCCTCATCACACTATCAGTAGAGTTCTCTCTTGAACCTTTACGCCATTCCCATGGAGGCAATGGTGATTCTTGTTGCCAGAGACCCAATTTATTATTTTCTGCATATGCCTGTGCTACAGCGAAATAAGTATCGTTTGGTGCATACCGCCTGTAATACCAGGCATATCCTCTCTTAATCATTTTTAAATTAATAAATTCACCGTCACAGAATACTTCACCTACTGCTCTACCGTATTGATCTTTGCTTCTATACTTAACTGTTACTATCCTGCCATAAATTAAATTAGTTAAATACAGCTTAGCTTCAGGCCCAAACTCCTGATTTTTTTCTGGAGTATCTATACCGTAAAACCTGACAGTGTATCTATTATTTACTTTTATTGTGTCACCATCAAATACGTGAGTGACTCTACCAGTGATTGAGTATGCAAAACTGAAAGGAATTATAAGAAATAAAAAAAACACTGACAGCATCAATGTAAACAGGTGACTAAATCTCATATAAATCTTATTTCCAAATAGGACTTTTTTGAATATATAATTTTATACAATATTAATCACTGCAGCTGTAATTTACACTACCAATCCGTAAACTTAATCTGAATTAAATACTTTTCACTCTTACATTGAATTTTTTCAATTACTTTGCCGCTTTACTGTCAATACACTTTTTTCTTTAGGAATTACTATATTCATAATAATTGCTACTAAACCTCCCGTTCCTATTCCAGAAGATAATGAATCCTTGATTATATCAGGAAATTTATCGAGAAAACCCGGATATGTAACAGCAAAACCACAGCCAACTGCAGTCGCAATTATAATAAAAGCTCTTCTATCCAAAACCTCGGTAGATAATATTTTTATACCTGCAGCTAAAATTGTTCCAAACATCATAAGCAGTGCACCGCCTATAACAGGAGGGGGAATAATTGAAAAACCTACACTTACTACAGGAATTAACCCGGCAATTATTAAAAACCCGGCAATATAATATCCAACATGTCTACTGGCAACTCCTGTAATCTGAATAATACCATTATTCTGAGAAAAGCAGGCTAAAGGCATTGCTCCGAAAAAAGAACCAAAGAATGAGCATATACCGCTGGCAAATATCCCACCTGACATTCTGGACATATGCTTATCTCCTCTAATAGGCTCACCTGAAATCATCGCTGTTGCTGTTATATCTCCGATTGCTTCAACACATGAAACAAAATATATTATTATTACCGGAAGGATTGTGGCCCATCCAAAAGTTAAACCTAACTGCATCGGCACAGGTATACTGAACAATGCTGAATTTGATGCCACTGAAAAATTTACCAACCCCATTGGTATTGCAATTAAAAAACCGATTACGGAAGCAAAAAGAATAGAACCAATTCTTAAAATTTTATTATCTATTTTCTGGAAAATAATAACAAACAAAAGAACTATTGCCCCAAGTATTATATTTTTCGGATCACCATATGTTCCATTTAATTTAGCTGCAGTACCTCCTGCAAAATTATCTATAGCAACCGGCATCAATGTTGCACCGATTAAAAAAACAACAATTCCACTTACAAGCGGCGGAAAAAATCTCTTTAACTTTCTAAGATACGGAGCAAAAATAATGGGAATCAATGAACCTATCAAGCATGTCCCCATAATCAGAGGAACACCGCCAATTTTTCCTGTTGTAATCAGAACGCCTAAAAATGCAAAGCTTGTTCCCTGAATACTTAACAGACCTGATCCTACATATCCAAAACTTCTTTTAGACTGCATAAATGTAGCTATTCCAGAAAATAGAAGACACATACTCATCACTGTAGCCTTAGTTTTCAAGTCAGCATTTATGGCTGTGGTTATTATATAACCCGGTGCAATAATCGATACAAATATAGCACTTATATGCTGCAGTGCTGCGAAGATTTTTTCCATCAACGGAGGATTATCTTCCAATTTGTAGATCATGTCTGTTTCAAATCTCTCTAGTTTATCACTACTTTCGACCTTACTACTTCTTACAGCAGAACACATAAAACCCCCAAAGATAATTAATAATTCTGTTATGTTTTTAACAGGAAAGCAATTTTAAATTACAGAATAGTTTATTTTTGTCAAATTAAATTTTCCCATAAATATTAAATTTATATATTGCTTCATGCAATATAAATAAGATTGCGTTGCAGGACATTACAATCAAATAGCAAAGTCGATAATAAAAGCTATAATTATAATTTAACACTATGTGCTTAATCGTGAACAATTAATCTAAAACCTTACTATGCAGATGCACAATAAATTAGCAACATTTATTATTGCGATATTTATTTTTGCGATAATTTTATCTAACAAGTTGCACAGTCATGATCTGCCATACACATTTTCCGAAAAATTATTCTCTCTTAGCCACTCTTTTTCTCCAGGTGCACATAAAATCCAGCAGAGTTATTCTTTTGATAGTTTAGTCATGTATAAAGAACTTAAAACAAATGTTCATCTTCTGAATGATGCCGAGAAAAATAGTGATTTAGAAAATATAAACATTGCTTTGATAAATATTGGGTGCTTGTATGCCGAAATGGGAAACTACAGTAAGGGACTTGAATATTTTCAAAAATTAAAAAGTTATGGAGTAAAATATGAGAATAAGCAGATGTTATTTTATTCTCATATATATTCTGGTGAGATATATAGCACAAAAGGTCAATTCGATATAGGTCTGGAAAATTATTTCAAAGCTTTAAAATATTCTCCCGATACATCATTTAATGTATTAGCATATTGTCTTATATCTCAGATCTATATTTATGTAAAGAATTATAGACAGGCATTGTTTTATATAACTACTGCAGGAGAAATCGCAGATAAATCTAATAACAGATATTTAAAATTCATATCCAAATATTTCCTTTCAAAGGTCTATCTTAGTCAAAATAAATATAAAAAATCTTTAGAAATTTTATCAACTGCTTTAACGAAAGATACACCTCCTAAGAATAGTATTTTTTTTGCTCGTACGTTTACACTACAAGGTCAGGCATACTACCATTTAAATAAATTTAACAAAGCACTGTCAGTATTCAGTAAAGCTTTGAAGAAAGGTCAGAATGAAAATGAAACAGTGATACTTACGCTATGTTATACAGGATATGTTTATATAAAACTAAATAACTATGCTCAAGCATATACATATCTTCAAAAAGCAAATATTAATAATAATATCACCGCTAAAAACATATATTATTCCATGATAATAAATAAAGGTTTTTCAAATCTATATTATGCCCAGAATAAATATAAAGAAGCATACAAGTACCGAGAATTATATGAAACAGGTAAAAATAAAATTGATAACCACAAACTAGTCTCAAGTGCTGCTATATTATCAAACAGATTTATTAATACTCAAATTCTGATGCTTAAGGAAAACATTCTTGTTAAAAATAGAAAACTTAGTACGGCTAACGTTTATAATATTCTATTAATTATTATTTCTTCTTTAATATTCATAATGTTAATTTTGTTTTTCTATCTGTATTTCGCCAAAAAACGATATGCTGTTAGACTTAGTCAGCTTAATAACAGTCTCGACAGACGCGTTAAAGAAAGAACTATAAAATTAAAACAAGAAATAGAGGAAAAGAGCAAGCTTATAAATGAAATTAAAATAGCTTCCGATATTCAACAATCCATACTGCCCAAAATTACAGATAAATTTAAGCGGCCTGAGTTTACTTTATATGCAGAATTAGAACCTGCTTTAAATGCCTCAGGTGACTTCTATGACTTTTTTTATATTAACAAAAATATACTTGCTTTTGTAATAGCAGATGTTTCCGGCAAGGGAATTTCAGCCGCATTCTTTATGACTTTTGCAAAAACAGTCCTTTTGAACAGCTGTCTGAGTGAAAAAGATCCGGCTGCGGCTTTGTCCAAAACTAATAAAATACTTTCAACAAACAATGTACAATTTATGTTTGTAACAGCCTTTTTATGCTACTATAACATAAAAACCGGTGACATCACTTATGCAAATGCTGGACATCATGACGCAATTATTGTAAATACAAATACTAATAACAATTTAGGCAATTTGCAAACCTTAACAAAACGTTTCAAAAATATGTCATCAGACAAAAGTTATCAGTCATTCGGCTATTTAGATAATATACCTCTGGGGTTTAGGGAAAACAGCATTTATAATAACGGTCACAGGAAACTTGACGTAGGTGAATCAATTCTCTGTTATACAGACGGTGTAACTGAAGCATATTCTCCATCCGAAGAAATATTCGGAGAAAATAGATTATACAAACTATTACAGGAAAATATAAATTTACCACCGCAAGAACTTGTAAAAAAAGTAATCAGTGACGTTAAGTATTTTGAAAAAGAGAACCGCTTTGATGACATTACAGTTCTGCTATTTAAAAGGGATAAATAAACAAACATAACTATATTATAATAATTGAATTTAGTCTAGATTTTATATTCAGAGGCATCATTATGAAATTTAACAACAAGAACTTTCAGGTAATACGGAAAGAAAAAAAATTAAAACTTAAATTTCTAGGCGACTCAAGTGGACGCTCTTATGATGCTATTAGAAGATGGGAAAATGGTGATAGAAAACCTTCTGAAAGCGATGTTAGAATGCTGGCTAAGATTATGGAAGTTGATGTAGATCAGATTTCAGATCTTAAAAACAGTATATCGCTTGATGAAGGTAATAATGGTTTTGA
>DASCNA010000144.1:0-72437 GCA_036011305.1 Victivallales bacterium | reverse complement strand
TATAAAATATATTTGGGAGGCAAAGCAAAATGTTATATATAAAGATAATTAAATAGTTAATAAATATATGATAGATTATCGATTAATTATTTTTGATTTCATCCCATATTATTTCTGTAACCATGGCTGCTGTTTTTCCTACAAGGTCTGAACATTTTTCATGACCGTTAACTTTGTTAAATTCTTCTTTATCTATATCATCATTTAGGTCGAAAAATCTTCCACAAGTTTTCTTTTGACAGTCTCTGCATGTTAATCCGTTATATTTTTCTGCAAATTCTGTCGTAAGTTTATTCACAAGGCGTGAAGCTCTGCTGTTTGATCCCGTAAGATAAAATTCATTTTGGTTTCTACCAAAAAAATAGCTTATTGCAATTATACTTCCTGCAAGTGCACCACAAGGTCCAATACCTGAATTCCCTCCACCACCGTGGAAACCAAAGGCTGATTTAAGCAAAGTGGGTTCTTTTATTTCAAAGGTATCCAGTATAGCAGCTAGTGTTGCCTGAGGACAATAATGTGCCTTTAATTCATATTCGTAACCAAGTTCATAAGCTTTATTTTTTAAATCTTCTTTAGACAATTCAATTAGGTTTGATTTATTCTTCATAATTCTACTCCATTGTTAAAGATTTATGTTTAAAATAATTTATTTTTCTTTGAATAAAATCTCAATAAATGCAAAATAATATCATTTTAAGCAAAAAATAAATACCTAATTCAATCGAAAATTATAGATTTGTTAATTTTATGTTAGGATGCTGTTAGAGTTTTGTTAGTTATTAAAATGATATATTGCATAAAATTACATTCCCTGTATTTATATCTGCGTTGAAAGAATTCTCATTCATTTTTAAAATAATGAAATGAAAGCTATCAACTAAATGCGTCAGTAATTTTATACTGAGACTCGGATGATTTACTAAAAAGTAAATATTGATCCTTGAGTCAAGTTTAGGTAGGTATAAAAGGACTGAAAATCAGTAATAATTAATAAGGAAAGTAATAGATAATGAAAACAGAAATAGGAAATAACAGTACAGATTATTCACATTTGAAATGGAGGGTGCTTATTATTTGCTCTCTTGGACTCTTTATTGACGGTTTTGACCTGTATATAAGTGCTGTGGCAGAACCGTTTATTCACCATCAGATTGCAGTAGGACCATTGGGAATAGGATTAATTCAGGCAGCCGCTCCGATCGGAGCGACAATCGGAGCAATTTTTATTGGAAGGCTTGCGGATAAAATAGGACGTAAATCAATGCTTATGATGAATCTGGCTTTTTTTGTCTTTGCCGCTATTCTTTCAGGTTTTGCCTGGAGTGCTGCATCTTTAATATTTTTTAGATTTTTAGTCGGGTTTGGAGTAGGAGCTGATTATCCAATATGCGCTGCATATATATCAGAAATGGCACCAAATAAAAGCAGAGGAAAAATGGCTGCATTTGCAATGTTTATGAATTGCATGGCGGCGCCGATAGGTGTTTTAATAGCTTTATTTATATTTAAAATTTATCCTAATATGAATGCTTGGAGAATTATGCTTGCTATTGGAGCTGTACCTGCATTAGTGGGTCTGATACTTAGAGCCAGGCTTCCTGAAAGTTTTGTCTGGAAAGTACAGTCTAAGCTTGCCAGAAAATCTGCTAACATTGCTAAAACAGTTAAAAAAAATACTAACTGGTCAGAAATATTTACATCTAAATATCTAAAGGTAACTCTGGCAGTATGCTTATGCTGGTTTCTGATGGATATATCATATTACGGAATTGCACTATTTACTCCTGCTATTTTAACTGCACTTCATTTTGCCCAGCATGGAGATTTTATTACAGCTACAACTCAAATAGTTGAAAAGACACTGTTCCTGAATGTATTCATTGTTGTAGGAGCGCTTTGTTCAATATTTTTAATTGATAAAATCGGTAGGATAAAATTACAGAAGATCGGTTTTTTAGCAGCATTTGCAGCTCTGTTTGCCCTTGGTATGACTTCAATGTTTATAACTGCGGGTGCTATTGGTATAATGCTTGGGTGTTTTATTCTATATAATTTTTTCATAAACTTTGGTCCTGGTATTACAACATGGATGATTCCTGCAGAAGTGTATCCTACAAACATAAGAGCAACTGGACATGGTTTTGCTGCAGGTTTTGCAAAGTTCGGAGCTTTTATAGGAGCAATGCTTCTTCCTCTAATACAGGCAGATTTTGGAATTGATACAGTTGTTTTAGGGTTGGCTCTAACAATGATCCTAGGAATGATCCTGACGTATATGATACCTAAGGAAACTGCAAATCTTTCAATAGCAGAAATTGATAAATCATGTGAAGAATTGGATACATCAGTGAAAGTTCATGCAGAACATGCAGTTTAACTTAGTATTAATAGCAGAGACTGATAATGAAAAATATTAGTGATAGAACAGAAGGTGATGTAAATACTTCACTTATGAGAGCGGAATGGCAGAAAAATGTCCTGAGTGATGAAACTAGAGATTTGCTCAATAGAGATAGTAAATATTTTATACATCAGTCTCTTTCCACACCTTGCATAAATGCTCTCAGAAATGCAGAAGGCATTTATATTGAAGATTATGACGGCAGGCAAATTATGGATTTTCACGGAAACAATGTCCATCAGGTAGGGTTTAAGAATCATTATGTTATCGATGCTGTAAAAAAACAGATTGACGAGTTACCTTTCTGCAGCAGAAGGTACACAAATTCTTCAGCTGTTGACCTGGCTGAAAAACTTGTATCCATAGCTCCAGGTAATTTAGGAAAAGTTCTTTTTGCTCCTGGGGCTACTTCTGCTGTAGGAATGGCGCTTAAGCTAGCCAGGAAAATTACAGGAAGTTTTAAAACTGTTTCCATGTGGGATTCATTTCATGGTGCTTCTCTTGATGCAATATCTGTTGGAGGAGAATATCTTTTTAAAAAGGATATGGGACCTATGCTTACAGGATGTGAACATGTTATTGGAATGAATACATATAGATGTCCTTTTGGTGAATGCAGTAAATGCGGTTTGAAATGTCTTTCATATCTTGAAATGGTTTTAGAAAAACAGCAGGATGTCGGTGCTGTAATCATCGAAACAATAAGAAATACTGATGTTCAAATTCCATATAAGGAATATATGATAGGAGTGAGAAAGCTTTGCGATAAATATGGAGCTTTATTGATTTTAGATGAAACGGCCATAGCATTTGGAAGGACCGGTAAGTTTTTTGCATTCGAAAACTTTGATATTGTTCCTGATATGGTAGTTGTCGGTAAAGGGTTCGGCGGTGGCATATTTCCAATGGCTGCTTTGATTGTTAAAGAAAATTTAGATATCTCAGGAGATATTGCTCTCGGTCATTATACTCATGAGAAATCGCCTGTAGGTTCTGCTGCCTCATTGGCTGTGATAGAGTATATCGATAATCATAATTTACTGCATCATTCTGTGGAACTTGGCGATTATTTTAAAGCAGAACTTCATAAATTAGCTCAAAAACATTTGATCATCGGTGATATAAGAGGTATAGGGCTACTTGTTGGTGTTGAATTGGTTAATGACAGAATTACTAAAGAAAAAGCCATTTATGAAGCAGAAAAAGTAATGTACTCATGTATAGAAAAAGGACTGAGTTTTAAAATTTCTCAGGGAAATGTACTGACTCTTTCACCGCCGTTGATAATAAAGAAAAGCGAAATAGATAATGCAGTGAAGATACTTGATCAGGCTTTAACTGAATTAAAAATATAGAAAAGGGAAGAAAAATGATAAAAACATGGAAAGATAAAGTACTTCATACTCCAGGGCCTTTAACAACTAGCCAGGGTGTCAAACATGCAATGTTAAGAGATTTAGGATCAAGAGATAACGAATTTATAAACATTGTAAGAAATGTTAGAGAAAAACTACTTAGAATAGGAGAAGTTTCATCACCTGAATATGAAGCAGTAATATTGCAGGGAAGCGGAACTTTCAGTCTTGAAGCGGTATTGTCTTCATTTACACCTCCTGACGGTAAATGGCTAATCATTATAAACGGTGCTTATGGAAAGAGATTTGCACATTTAGCAGAAGTTTTAAATATTGATTATATTTCACTGGAATTTGAAGAGGATGAAATACCTTCAATAAAGGATATAGATGCATATTTGGACAGCGATCTTGAAATAACTCATATTTCAATGGTTCACTGTGAAACTACATCAGGAATTATTAATCCGATAAAAGAAGTGGGAAGATTGGCGGCTAAACATAACAAAAAATATTTTGTTGATGCCATGAGCAGTTTTGGAGCTGTTCCGGTTAATATAGCTGAATGCAATATTGATTATATTGTTTCTTCTGCAAATAAATGTATAGAAGGTGTACCAGGTTTTAGTTTTGTTATTGCGAAGAGAGATTCTATGCTTGATACAGAAGGTTATGCAAGAAGCGTATGTTTTGATCTGCTTGAACAGTGGAAAGGACTTGAAAAAACAGGTCAATTCAGGTTTACTCCGCCAACACATTCACTGCTTGCTTTCAAACAGGCATTATCTGAATTTGAAGAAGAAGGTGGTGTTCAGGGTAGGGCAGATCGCTATCGGAATAACTATCAAATACTTCTTGAAGGGATGAGAAAACTTGGTTTTAAAGAATATCTTAGGCCTGAAGATCAGGGATACATAATAACTACGTTTCATATTCCAGAGGACCCAAATTTTAGTTTTGATGAATTTTATAATAAACTGAATGATTATGGTTATGTAATTTATCCAGGTAAAGTTGGCTCTGCCGCATGTTTTAGGATAGGGAATATTGGAAGACTGTTTTCTGAGGATATGTATAATATTTTGAATACGATAGCCAGAGTTTTGGAAGAAATGAAAGTTAAATAAAGTTTAATAATTGATAATTATAAGGAATTTTAAGCGATGATGATGGTAAATAATGAAATAAAAAATAAATATAGAGGTCCTGTTAAAGCTGTGATTTTTGACATGGCAGGTACAACTATTGACTATGGCAGTTGTGCTCCTGCGGGTTCATTTATAGAGCTTTTCAGAAGATATAAGATAAATGTAACTAATAAACAAGCACGTGAACCGATGGGACTTCATAAAAGAGATCATATAAAGGCAATAACTGAAATGCCAGAAATAAAAAATCAGTGGAAGGCTGTCTATAAACAGGATTGTTCTGAAAATGATATTAATAAATTATATGCTGAATTTATTCCTATTCAGATTGAAAATCTGCCAAATTATTCTGAACTGATACCAGGTACGGTTGAAACTATAGCACAACTTCAGTCAAAAGGAATTAAAGTTGGTCTTACAACAGGGTACAACAGAGAGATGATGAATATAGTCCTACAGGGTTTTTACAGAGATGGCGTTAGGCCTGATACTGTTGTCTGTGCAGAAGAAGTAGCTAAGGGAAGACCTGCACCATGGATGATTTTTAACTGCATGCAGAATCTGGGAGTTTATCCTGCTGATGCTGTTGTAAAAATCGGAGATACCATTCCGGATATTGAGTCAGGTATAAATGCCGGCTGCTGGTCTATTGGTGTTGCTAAAACAGGAAATATGCTTGGAATTAGCCTTGAAGAAGTTGATAAAACTGAATCATGGAAACTTCAATATAAGCTTGATAAAGCTTATAAAAATATGTATGATTCTGGCGCTCATTTTGTTGTTGATAGTATCAATGAATGTCATAGTGTAATTAATAGTATATCTGAAATGAACTGTTGTTTATAACAATTTTGTTATGAAAGGATAATATAAAGAATGAAAATGAAAAAAATTGTTATTGTTTTAATTACAGGTCTAATTTCTGTAGGTGCTTATGCTGCTACAGCTCAAACTCCGAAAGTTGCATCAGTTGATTCAGTTTATGAAGGAATACTTCAGCTGGATACTCAACTGGGACAACAAGTAAAAAAAGGACAGTTAATATTTCATATGCAGACAAATTTATTAAAATTAGCTGCTTTGAAAGCAAAAAGTACACTTGAGCTTGCAGAAAGTACTTATGGCAGAGATAAAAGACTTGCCAAGACTCATATTGTTTCTCCGGAAGCTCTAGAGACAGCTAAAGATGCTTATATCCAGGCTTATGCAGATTATCAGACAGCATTAATTAATATTAAGAATTGTTATTATTATGCACCTTTTAATGGGACGGTAACAAAAATAGACAACTACACTGGCTCATGTGTAGGAGATGGGAATGAAGTTATGCAGGTCACACAAACTCTTAACGGTTAAGTTATCTGAATAAAATAAATATCTTTGATGTTTTTTGAAAACTATGGAACTGGAATTTTACCAGTTTTATAGTTTCTCTAAATTACCAAAAATCCAGTAACTTCATTACTCTGGAGAATCATCCTGGTTTGGAAGTTAGTTATCTCTTTATTTTCTAAATATAAATTACTGGATATTTGATGGATGATTATTATAATTCAATACTTGTTACGGGATATTCAGTCATCTCTTACTGGATATTTTTTGTTCCAAATTATTTATAGATATTAATTTACATTTTTTGAAACGTAGGTGAATCTGTCAAATTCTTCAAAAATATTTTTCTTTCTATCAACCATTTTTTTGAAAACGCATTCAACTTTTGGGCCATCTACTGTGACAACCATATATCCATAGTCGTCATCATATTTTACCATTTTAGGTGTATAAGGGCTGTTGTATCCGTTTAGTGCAGGTTTCATGTCGGGTGTAGCTCCACCTGTTCCTACTGTGAATTGATGAATATCATTATCAGGATTACCATCTCCATCCTCAATTACCAGATGTGCATAACCATGATCATGGCCACAGAAGTATGTACGGGCGCCTACTTTTTTTAGGCTATCCCAGAAAAGATTTCTGTATTTTGTATAATTTATATGCATTGTCGGATAGCTGTCTCCCTGGAGTCCATTATAATGATCAATTTTGAATGCAGGAACATGAGTATAAGTAAATACATGATATCCTTTTGATTCTTCAAGTTGTTTATCAAGCCATGGCTGGTTAACTCTTAAAAACTGATATGCATTCATGCTTCCATCTGGATTTACTTCCGGGTGACCGTAAGGTTTATAATGATAAACATCCATACCTGCAACAAATGAATTATTTTTAATGAAACTGAAAGTTACATTTTTTTCTCCTTCAGGACCATTCATAGGATTTGCCTTGTTGTCGCTAAATACATTGTCCCAGACATCTTTCGTTTTTGGCCAGACAGGTCTATGATCCCTATGATGATTATGATTAGGATGCCATTGTTCGCAATCATGATTTCCGCGTACCGGATATACTTTTATACTTGAGTCATAAACAGGTTTCATAGCTTCCAGCCAAATATCAAACTCCTTTTGAAGTACATCAAGAGCTCCATTGTCTCCATATTTTTTTCTATTGGCCTGGCCATAAACTATATCTCCTACATAAAGAACAAATTCTGGTTTTTCTTTTATAATTGCCTTTGCAATAGCAGTAACAACTTCAACATTTATCCCAGGCAATGCCTTTTCACCTCTGCTGTCTCCGACGACAATGAATTTGTATGACTCTGCATTTGATTTATTATCTATTGTTTCTGTACTGGTTTTTTTGACAGAAACTGTTTGCGAAGTACATGAAGAAATGAATAATATACTTAAAGCTAAGGTTTTTATCACATAGTTTTTGAAATTGGCGTTATTGCAGACATTTAAATTAATCATTATCCCTCCTGATTATTATTTTAAAAAGGTATATTTTATATATAATTATAAAACATTATTTTGTTCTTCGATATAGGAAATTGCTTTAATTTGTTAGTTTTATGTTAGCGTTATGTTACGATTCTATTAGTTGTTAAATGTTTATATAGAATATGATAGTGGGCTGGATTAAATTGCATTTGTAATCTGATATTAACTATATATGAGGAAAATAAAATGCAGTTGAGTGATGAATTATATAAACAAAATCTTTTAAATGAGATTATTGTATCTATTTTGGAGTGTGAGTTGGGTTGAGGTATTTTTAGATGCATCAATTATGGCTAGTGTGTTCATTGCCCAGTCAGGAGTTATGAAGAACATTTATATATTAAAATTTTCAATTGATTCTTTACGAAAATCATGCTTATTTATATAAAGACAGACGATATTTTTATTTTTTGTTGATAAAATTCACAATCAATTTATAATGTAGGTGAGTATAATAATAATTTATATACTATATATGAAACTTATGAAATACAGTAGACCAAAATTGTTAAAATTATCAGAGAATTTAACTCAAATGATTTGCAGATGGACTGGATCTTCAGCTCCTGAAGTTAGCAATTGTGAGACCGGTAACATTTTTGACGCTGGTACTACCTGTGGACCAGGAACAGGCCCTCCAAGTTCATGCGGAGGAGGAACAGACCCTAGTGATGATTGTATTACTGGTACAAATGCTAATAATTGTTGGCCTGGCAATACCGCAGTTTTTGATCTTGCGACTTGCGCTGCAGGGGGCACCGCAGTGGGGTGTAATGCAGGCAGTTCTCCACCTTGATATACTTAATTTAATATTAATCACTGAATTCCTTAAGGAGGCGTAACAGTTTTCTTTTATTTTTTCTTTCTTTATAGATTTTTGTAATAGCTACTTAACGATACAAACTATTCTATTCTTTTCTAAAACATTATTTCACTTCAATTTACTTCAATCTATTTATTCCTAGACTTTGTCTGTTATATCCATTTAGTACAAATTTCATTGAGTGATGTTTTTTTGAAGCACATTAAGAAATGAATAATACACTTAAAACTAAAGCTAATATTTTTATCACATAGTTTTTGAAATTGGCGTTATTGAAGATCTTTAAATAAATCATTATCCCTTCTGATTATTATTTTAAAAGGTATATTTTGTCTATGGTTATAAAACATTATTTTGTTCTAAGATATAGGAAATTGGTTTAATTTGTTAGTTTTATGTTAGTGTTATGTTACGATTCTATTAGTTGTTAAATGTTTATATAGAATATGATAGTATGCTGGATTAAATTGCATTTGTAATCCGATATTAACTATATATGAGGAAAATAAAATGCAGTTGAGTGATGAATTATATAAACAAAATCTTTTAAATGAGATTTATCAAAAATCTTATACCTATAATTTAAATAATTATCACATTAAGCCTGATATAGAGAATAATATTATTGTAGTTCTTGGGTATCAACTGTCAAAGAAGGATATCCCCTGGAATATTCTTAAAGGAAGGCTTAAAACAGCACTTGATATATATAATATAAATTATGGTTCAAAGATAATAGTAAGCGGAGGAAACAGGCAATACGGTTTTACAGAGGCAGAAGTAATGAAAGAATGGCTTGTCTCAAATGGTGTCAGCAGAAGTAGAGTTATAAAAGAAAATCTTTCTTATGATACAGTTACCAATGGTCTTAATTCAGTTAAAATCCTGAAAGCAATAAAGGCGGAAAACTGTACTCTTGTAACCAGTAGAAGACATATGCCAAGAGCTTTAGCTATATTTGAGTATATTTCTAAAATACAAAACTTTAATATTAATATCAATAATTCAACTTCACTAGACAGCTATTGCTATAACAAAGATGTAAAGGAAGATTCTATAATAGAAAGAAATTCTATATACAGAGATTTAAGTAGAATATATAAGCAATCAAATGAAAATTCACAGGTTACTGCCGCTATAAATATTTTTGATATCAGGAAAAATACCATTCAAAAAACAATGGCGTCATAAGGATACATTGAGTTTAATTTAAAAAAGGAGTTATAGATATGAATAATAAATTAAAAATAGTACAAATTTCAGATCTGCACTGCGGGTCAAGTCATTTTGATAAAAATCTAATGGAAAAAACAATAGAACAGGTAAATAAATATAACCCTGAAGTCTTAATAATAACCGGTGATTTAACTATGGAAGGTTACTATGAAGAGTACACTGAGGCTTTAAATTATATTAATATGTTTACTGTAAAAAATAAGGTTATTATTCCTGGAAATCACGATTCTAAAAATGTAGGATACAGAACTTTTGAAAAACTGATAGGAAAACCTTTTAGTACATTAACAATTAATGATACTATCATATGTGGAGCTGATTCAACAGAACCTGATTTAGATGATGGACAAATTGGCAGAGCCCATACTGCAAAACTAAAAAGTCTTTTTTCAAAAAACTATGATTTTAAAATTCTAGCGTTACACCATCATGTAATATCGGTACCAAATTCTGGACGTGAAATGAATATCTTAAGAGATGCCGGTGATGTGTTGAAAATGGCTGTAAAAACAGGTGTTGATTTGATATTATCAGGGCATAAGCATATTCCGCATATGTGGAACTTTGAAAATTTAAAAATAATCACATGTTCTACTACTACTTCAAGAAGGCTGAGAGGAATTTACAAACCATCTTATAATATTATTGAAATTGATAACAATTTGATAATCAAAAGAAAAGATGTAGAAGGAGGTACTACAGTCATTTGTAGAGAAAAGAGAAATTAATTCTTTTTTAAAATAGTTTATTTATTTTCTGGTAATAGTTTATAATTTTTCAGATGTTGAAAAAGGAAAAGCTTTTATTTGTAAAAAACTTTTCCCAAAATTAAATAAACAGTAGAATATTTGGAGTATTTGATGAATTTATATTCCAATATTTTTTAATTTTTTCCCACTGAGCAGTGCTTTCTCAATTTCTTCGAGAGGAATTCCTTTTGTTTCAGGAACAAACATATAAGTAAAAATAATAGTCAAAACACCTATTACAGCAAACATTATAAATGTCCATCCGGGACCAAGTATTCCCATAAATGTTAAAGTTAGCTGAGCAACGAAAAAACTTCCTATCCAGTTTGCTGCTGTTGCAGTCATCATTCCAAGATCCCTTCCCCTGAGAGGGAAAATTTCAGAGCATAAAGTCCAGACAACGGGTCCAAGGCTTATTGAATAACCAATGTTGAATAACAGAAGCAGAGTAACTGCTAAATATTTTATCCAGTTTGCTGCATCTATTCCAAAGAAAAACAGTGAAGCAATCATTATCATACTAAAGATATTTAAGCTGACACCGATATATAGTAGTTTTTTCCTACCCCATTTATCATTGAGAAAAACCGGAAGCATGGTAGCTAATACATGAAATGCACCACAGACAATAAATGCTACCCAGATTCTGGATTCAGGAGTTTTAAAACCCATTTCACTGAAAATAGACGGAGCATAATATACAAGTGCAACCCAGCCGCACAATTGCTGAAATAGCTGCAGTCCAATTCCCAGATAAAGAACTTTTCTATAGTTTTTGTTTCTAAGAAATTTCCAGCTTGACTGTTTTTCACTTGCGCTTTGGGAAATTTCATTTATTTCAAATTTTACTTCCTCATCTGTTCTATCAAGTCTTTTTAATATTTTTTCAGTTTCTTTCTGTCTGCCATAAAGCATAAGCCACCTGGGGCTTTCAGGTAAGAAGAAAAGACCAATAAGCATGATAATTCCAGGAATGCTTATACTGCCGAGCATAAATCTCCATGCTCCAAAAGGTGTTAATGCTGAATCAACTAAAAATGCAAGCGCAATACCAAGAACTATTAAAAACTGAAACAGTGCTATCATTCCGCCTCTAATCTGCCTTGGTGCAATTTCGGCAATATAAATAGGTGTTACAAAACTTGCAATACCGACAGATATTCCTATGAAAAATCTCGATAAAATAAGTATTTCGACATTGGCGGAAAGTCCAGAACTTACAGATGCCAAAACAAATAAAGCTCCTGAAATTAAAAGAGCCTTTTTGCGTCCGAATTTTTGAGATATCGGCCTGATTGAGATTACTCCGCAGACACATCCCACCATCAAACTGCTGACAACCACTTCCTGCATTGTCGTCCCGATGTGAAAAGAATTTTTAATAAACGGTAAAGCTCCCGATATAATTCCTTGATCAAGTCCGAACAGCAGCCCGCCGAGTGCTGCAATAACAGCAATCATATAAATGCTGAAGCCAAATTTCCTCTTTACAGTAAGTTCCTGCATAATCTCCCCCTCTTATGTCAGATTAAATTTTAATACAAAAGTCCTGATTTTGTCTAAAATATAGCAGGTATTATTTTTTTAAAGTCAATTATATTTAATTATCTTAAAAAAATGTTAACGTTAACATTTTAAGGGATACAACGGAAACTATACTGTAAATAACTACGGATATTTCCGTAAATTTAATCGTCTATTTTGCTGAAAAGTATTTTTGATCCTTCTCCGTTGACTAACATTTCATATTCCATTCCGGTTTCATCGAATGCATTGACATTCCATGATGATGATTCATGGCTTATACTTTTAATTTTATACTTTGGATATTTATTCTTTACCGTTTTAATAGATCTTTGTATTACATTAATATTTTCAGGAGGCTGCTTATCATTTTCATGATCCTGACCTAATTTAGTAAATTTTGAAGTTTTAGAATTTAATATATATTTTGTTTCAATTTTGTTTTTCAGAGTTTTTACCTGCCAGTATCCATCATCAAATGCAATAGACGATATATATGAATAACCTGCTTTTTGAACTAAGTTAATTACATGCTGTATTGTTATTTTGTTGTTTATCAGACCTTGATAATCAGAACCTGCTAAAAGATTCTGGGCTATGAAGATAATAGCAGTTGATGATAATATGAGTAGTTTCTTTTTGAAATTCATCTATGATTCCTTTTAGTTTATGGAGTTAATAAATAAAAGTCTGAGTATTATTAAAATGATAATGATAAAGAATTATTAGTCAATCATTTTATGCCCCCAATTAAGTGAATTGTTAGTTTTTTGTTAAGACTTAGTTAGGATTTTGTTAGGATTTGTAAATGCCGTTGTTTTACTGTTGTAACCACAATTAAATAAAGTAATTTCCTTGCAGTAAATAAGAAAAACAGAAATTAATAATTAATAAAATAAGAAAGAGTATGTTTAAAAAAATTACTAAAAGTTTGGCAGTTTTACTTTTAATTGTGGTTATCGGGATATTTGTTTCACTGATCATAATGAGCTGGCCTGCTATAGAAAAGTTCGGCATCGGCTTTATTTGGGGGAGCAGCTGGAATCCCGTAACAGAAAATTTCGGAGCGTTAACTGCAATACTAGGAACTATAATTACATCATTTGTTGCTATTGTTATAGCAGTTCCTTTAAGTTTCTGTATCGCTGTATTTTTAACACAGATTGCTCCCAAAAAAGTTAGTGCAGTATTTTCGCAAGTGATAGAATTAATGGCGGCAGTTCCAAGCATTATTTACGGTATGTGGGGATTGTTTGTTTTTGCTCCGATAATGGCACAATATGTTCAGCCATTTCTAATTAACACTTTTCAGAATGTACCTGTATTAAATTTTATTTTTGGCGGTTTTCCAATGGGAATAGGAGTATTTACAGCAGGTGTAATTTTGGCAATGATGATTATTCCGCTTATATCTTCAGTAATAAGAGATGTTGTTAATACATCTCCTGCAGTGCTTAAAGAAGCTTCTTATTCAACCGGTTCCACCAGATTTGAATACGTATTTAAAGTGCTTTTGCCATATTGCAAAAATGGAATTTTAGGAGCCGTAATTCTTGGTTTGGGAAGAGCTCTTGGGGAAACAATGGCTGTAACATTTGTTATTGGAAACAGTCATGGCTTTTTTAAAGGACTGTTTATGCCCGGTACAACCATATCAGCAACAATCGCTAATGAATTTACAGAAGCTTTGGGAAAAATCTATCCTGCAGCATTAATAGAACTTGGACTGGTGTTGTTTGTTATTACTTTTATCGTGCTATGTATATCAAGATATTTACTCAAGAAAAGGAGTGATGCCTAATGAATACTATGGCTAAAAATAAAAGAGTAAGAAGAAAAACAATAGATTATATATTTACAGTTTTATGCTTTATAAGTTTATTGATAGGTGTAATAGCATTATCTTCAATCATAATTACTCTTTTTGTTAAAGGAATAAATGCTGTTAATTTCAGGCTTTTCTTCGAAAATCTTCCACCTTTAGGGCAGGTGGGAGGACTTAAAAATGCAATATTGGGAAGTTTGATAATTACAGGTGTAGCAATAATTTTTTCAGCTCCTATAGGTATATTAATTGCCACATATCTTACTGAATTTCCAAGCAAGGGAAAGTTTGGAGCTGTTATTAGATTTATCAATGATATTCTGCTGAGTGCTCCATCTATTATAATAGGTTTGTTTGTATATTCTGTAATAGTTACAGTAACAGGGCATTTTTCAGCTATGGCAGGTATGGTTGCTTTAGGTTTGATTGCTGTGCCTATGATTGTCAGAACAAGTGAAGACGTCATGAAGGTTATACCGAGTAATTTGCGTGAAGCTGCTGTTGCATTAGGTGTCTCAAGATGGAAAGTTACTATGTTTGTTATATACCGTGCGGCCAAATCAGGTTTGATTACCGGTGTAATTCTAGCTTTGGCGCGTATCGCCGGTGAAACTGCTCCATTATTGTTTACTGTTCTTAATAATCAATTTCCAAGTTCTGATATTTTCAAACCAATGGCAAACCTGCCGGTAGTGATGTTCCAGTATGCTCTAAGTCCATATAAAAATTCTCAGGAACTTGCATGGGCTGCTGCATTGATAATAACTGTCACAATTTTAACGCTTAATATATTAACACGTTTGGTCTTTAGTAGAAAGAGAAAAATCAATTAGGGAATTCAGGAGTAAATGATGAGTGAAATTAAATTAGAGGAAAATATGAAAAACAGTGAAGAACAGATCCATTTATCTGTTAGAAATCTTAATTTCTATTATGGAAAATCGCAGGCTTTATATGATATAAATCTTGATTTTTATAAAAATAAAATAACTGCCCTTATGGGGCACTCCGGTTCAGGGAAATCCACTTTACTAAGAGCTTTCAACAGAATATATGAACTCTATCCTGAGCATTATGCGACCGGAGAAGTTATGTATGAAGGACAGAACATTCTTGATAGAAAGTGTGATGTTGAAAAATTAAGAACAAAAATAGGAATGGTTTTTCAGAAACCTACGCCATTTCCCATGTCCATTTACAAAAATATAGCTTTTGCTCTTAAGAATAATGAAAAAATAAGTAAGTTTTCTATGAAAAAGAGAGTTAGAAAATCATTAGGGCAGGCTGCTTTATGGAAAGAAATAAAAAATGATCTTAACAAGTCGGGTACCGCACTCTCAGGAGGACAGCAGCAGAGACTGTGTATTGCAAGAACACTGGCAATGCAGCCTGATATTTTATTATTGGACGAACCTACTTCTGCACTAGACCCTATTTCAACTGAGAAATTGGAAAATGTAATAACAGAATTAAAAGAAAAATACACCATCATTATTGTTACTCATAACTTAAGACAGGCTGAACGTATTGCTGATCAGGTTGTATTTATGAAAGACGGTATGATAAAAGAAGTAAATGAAAAGAATAAATTTTTTAATAATCCGCAAAAGAAATCAACTCAAAATTATTTAAAACATTTTTAAAAAAATAAAAAATAAGGAATTAGAAATATGTCGAAGAAAAGTTTATTAAAATCAATAGTTTTAGCTTTAGGAATATGCGGGCTTTCAACTTTAGGTCTTGCTAATATTAAATCAATAACAGGTGCAGGTTCAACTTTTGTATATCCCGTTTTATCTCAGTGGGCTGTTACCTATCATAAAAAAACCGGAATAGCTATTAATTATCAGCCAATAGGTTCAGGTGGCGGATTAAGGCAGTTGAATAATAAGACTGTAAATTTTGCTGCATCAGATAAACCTTTAACAAAACAGCAGTTAGATGAAAAAGGACTTATTCAGTTTCCTGTAATTGTAGGAGGTATTGTTCCTATTGTACATGTTCAGGGACTAAAGGCTAATCAATTGCTTTTAAATGGTAAAGTATTGGCAGATATTTACTTGGGGAAAGTAAAATACTGGAATGATCCTGCTATACAAAAATTGAACCCAGGTTTGACTTTGCCTCACACAGTGATAGTTCCTGTAAGAAGAGCTGACGGTTCAGGTACAACTTATAATTTTACTAACTACTTATCAAAAGTAAGTCCTGTATGGAAGTCCAAAGTCGGTTTCTCAACTGATGTACAGTGGCCGTCAATGGCACTTGGAGCTAAAGGTAATGCCGGTGTAGCAGCACAGGTACAGACTATTCCAAATACTATCGGGTATGTTGAATATGCTTATGCTATACAGAATAAACTTACAACAGTAAAAATGGTTAACGCTGATGGAAAAACAGTTGTGGCTTCACTTGATTCTTTTAAAGCAGCAGCTTCAAATGCAAAATGGAGTTCTGATAAAGGATTTTATATGATTCTAACAAATGCTCCCGGGAAAAACAGTTGGCCAATTGCAGCATCAACTTTTGTTCTATTGTATAAGAAGGAACTGAAAAATGATACTGGAAAAGCTATTGTTAAGTTCTTTAAATGGGTATATAGCGATGGTGGTGAGTTTGCTACAAAGTTAGATTACGTCGCTATTCCTAAAAATGTTAATTCAATTGTAGAACATATGTGGTAAAATTAGAGTAATTTTGAAAAGTAGATAGAGACGCAGGATATTGCGTCTCTAAATAAAGATTCTCATATTAATTAACGAGTAGATCTATGTTTAAAAAAATATTAAAATGCACTGTGATATTCACTCTGTTTAGCTTGTTATTTGGAATTAACGCATTTGCCGGAAGTAAATCATTAACTGGTGCAGGTTCAAGCTTTCTGTATCCTGCAATGTCAATTTGGACGGAAGCATATTATAATAAAACCGATAATAAAATAAATTACCAGGCAATAGGTTCAGGAGCCGGTATTAGTATGTTACTTTCCGGGACTGTTAATTTTAGCGCAACAGAAATACCTGTATTATCTGATCAGATTTCAAAAAATAATTGGATGGTATTCCCAGTTGCATCGAGTGGTATTGTACCTGTTGTAAATATTCCGGGTATTAAGAGTAATGAACTTGTCTTAAGCGGATCTGTTCTTGCAGATATCTATTTAGGTAAAATTAAGTATTGGAACGATTCTAAAATAGTTAAATTAAATCCTAAAATTAAGCTTCCGCATAAAAAAATTGTATTAATACATCGTATAGGTATGTCAGGTACAACATATATATTTACAAAATATCTTTCTGATGTTAGTGTAATCTGGGAACAAAATGTTGGTGCAAATTCTATGGTTCAATGGCCTTGCAGTAGTGTTGGAGGAAGAGAAAATGCCGGTGAAGCAGCATATTTAGAACAGATCCCATACAGCATTGGTTATATTGAATATTCATATATACAGAAGAATAATTTGACCTGTGTGAAAATGTTGAATAAAAATGGAAAAGTTGTTACTGCCAATTTGAAAAGTTTTAAAATAGCTTTGGAAAATTATTCATGGTCAAATGATCAACCTGATGTTAATGCAAAAGGTGATGGTAGCTGGCCTATCGTTGCCACTACATATATTTTGTATAAAAAAGATGCTTCATCAAAAGGAGTAAATAAATTTTTTAATTTTATTCTTGATTCGAGTATTCTTAGAAATAAGGCTCAGAATCTTGGATATATAGTTGTTCATAAAATTTATAAAATAAACAATTGATGAAATAATAAATTTATTTATAATTGTTAACTGACAGCAATTATCATATTTGTGGTAATTGCTGGTTTTTATTAATTAGAAGTTAATGGAGCTTGGTTAACGATGAATGAAATTATACAACTAAAGATTAGTGATATATTTCTTATACTTTTCATAACTCTTGGACCAATAAAGGTAATATTACCTTTTGAGCATGTAACTAAGGGACTAGTTTTTAAGTTTAAACTCAATGTAGCATTAAGAGCTACTTTGATATCAGGTATAATTTTGATTTTGTTAATTTTCATTGGAACTAATTTTATTAAGAAATGGCATATTTCTGAAATGGCAATTTCATTTACCCTAGGGTTAGTGCTGTTGATGCAGGCCTTAGCATTAATCAAAGGAAATCCAACACAAATGGAAATGAAAACAAATTTGAATAAATCCAGTTTTCTTGAAAAACCCCATTTTAATATGTTGGCCTACACTCTTATTGCTCCATATATAATAACCCCAGCAGGCATTGTAACTGTTCTTTGTGTCAGAATTATGAGTATTGGAGATTATAATATTGAGAGAATTTTAATAGTATCACTTCTTATAATATTGATTTGCAATATGCTGATCATGGTGGTAACTCCATGGATTATTAAATGCATTAGTAGTACTGTTATTCAGATTGTGGGGTGGGTGTTCAGCATTTTTCAGTTTATTCTGGCGATTCAGATTATAATGAATGTACTTTATAGAACTAAGATTATCTAATCCTATTGAATATTTTTATTTTCTAGTCAGATTTGAAATAGAAATTAAAAACCCAATTTTACTGTAGCTAGTTTAGCATTATTATGAAATATTTTTATTTACCAGGAAATAATTTATCAATAGGAGTTTTATCTATAATAGTTTCAAGTGTGTCAGGGTTAATTACTTTTAACTCCGGTATTTTACTGCCTTCAATATAAAATATTGCTAGAGCATTCTGAGTTGTGAAATATTTAGTATGATTGGTCCAGGGAGTTTTGCCCTGTGCGTAATAAGGAGCTCCTGCAGCCCCGTTTATCATCTCTATAATAGGCCTGAAAGTAGGTAGTTTGGTTATATCTCTTCCTTCCCAGTTTTTGGGATACATTTTCATTGTTTTATCTATGTTTGTCATGCAGAAATTGTGTTCATCTCCAGCGAGGATCATCTTAACTTTCGGATTGCTCATTGTTATTAGTAAAAACTTATCTCTCTGTTCTAGAATTCCTGTTTTGATTATATTTTCACCGTATTTATTCAGTACAACAGGTTTCTGATTGTTGTCACCATTGTACCACATATCGTTAATGATATGCCCGCTGTTTGGAAATGCCGGAGTATGGATTGTTACAAAAACATGAACTATAGTTCCATCTCTTGCCAGTTTGTTCATTATTTCTTTATACCACTGCATTTGTCCGTCCATAATATAGCCGTGCAGTCCTCCTATATATTTAGGATCTTTGGTTACATCAAGATTTGCTGAATACCAGTAATCTGAATTAAGACTGACAATGGCTGTATTTCCCCATGTGTAATAGAAAACATTCTCTTTGTATGTAGGGAAATTCATTTTACCGTATTCAGGGTCATAAGGTTGACCGTCTTCACTAATAGGTCCGTTTTCCGGGTTGACAAAATGTTTTGCCCAAATTGCTTCGGCAGAGTGTGTTTTGTATGGAAATTTATCAATAGCAATACCGCCGGTTAGTTTTGGAAAACTTGAAATATCAATTTTAGGGTCGGCAAAAATTGTTGATAAAGCCGCATCATGATTGCCGATGGATGCTATAACGGGATAGTAGTGAGCAAAGGGCTCTATGGTTCTTCTCCAGGAAACAAATTCAGCTTCATGCTGTGCTTGTCTTGTATCGTAACCGCTTACTAAATCACCTGTAAACTGGAAAAAATCAATATTTTCAAGTGCATTATAAGCATTCATCTTTTTAAGAATATATGCATTGATTGACCTTGTAAGAAACCTCATCCCTCCGCCTATACCGCTTCCACCGGTCCTGCCGTCGCTGCTGAATGCAAATTTAAACGGTTTATCTGAACCAGGAGGCGGTGCGGTTTTAAAGGAATAGTCTTCTCTATATTTCTGTTTATCATCTATAGTTGAAGTTTTGACTATATATTTATATTTAGTTTCCGATTGTAATCCTATGAGGGTAATTATATGATCTTTCGTGTTGTGACGGGATTTGTAGATTTTATGGAAATTTTCATCTTTTGAGATAACTTCCACTTCTGCGACTGTTTCTTTATATGTAGTAAATGATATTCTTATTTCATTGTTAAAATTACCCGTTCTAGATAAATTGACTATAGGACCCAATATTATAGATGCATTATTAACTTTAAAGGGGCCGCTTTTTTTACCCAAAAATCCAATCTTTCCATCATACATTATATTGCCCTTTGCATCAAGCAGTCTGTAGCCTAAAGTACCTTTGCCTGTTACTTCCCAGTCAATTAAATCAAAATCGGATGAAGGATCTTTAGGATCGTTTTCAAAAACAGAGAAAGGAAAATCTGCTTTTCCATCTTTTACAGCAATTACTTTATCCCTGAATACGGGATATGGATATTTCATATTTTTAAAAGGGATAAGGCCTGCATACAACCTGCCGCCTTCAACTCCAGTTATCCCTGAAAAATCAAATAATATTCCTTTTTCCGATCCTGTCGGCCGGCCGATTAAAGATTCAAGATTATACTCATTTTCCAGATTAACAAGTTTATGCTTTTTTCCGTTCAGAATGTAATAATATTCATTGTTAATCAGTTTTACATGCTGTCTGAAAAGTTTAGGAATTTCTTCCTTAGATTTTTTAACAATGTTATTTTCTGCATGACTTGATGATACATATAATCCGGAAATAGTGAAAATAAGGAGAGTTATAATAATTTTCATTGTTTTTCCTTTTTGATATTTTCATGAACACAAACTTATATTTCATTTTATATTAAATGGACAGAATTTAACAGTTGTACTTATATGTAATTTTTATTTCTGTCATATTTTTTTATTAAGTAGGTAAAGTGATGACATATATTAAATTTTCTTGAAAATGCTATGAATAGGACAATAGTAGAAAGCTCGTGCTTGGAAAGTTCATGTATTAATGAGGATATTAAGATGAAGTTAAGAATGAAGACCAAAATGTTTTTAGTCATCATATTTGTACTGATTATTTATATTATTCTTCATATGTGGTTTATTGATAAAACTATTGATTTGAATAACAGAGTATCTGATAAAATAATAGCAAAAACCGGAGCTATAACAAAAAATTTAAGGTTGGATAGAGCTAATTTCAGTAAGGAATATCTCTATTTTATGACACAGGCTATTGAAGATACTGTCAATGTTAAAGGTTCTATTGATACGAGTAAGCCTTTGTCCAAAGTGATAAATTTTCCATCTGCTTTAAGTAACTCAGAAACAGCATCTTTTATAATTATTAAAGATGGAAAAATATTGAGTAGTTCAAAGAAAAGCGAGATTGGACAAAATTTTTACTCATGGACAGAAAAATATCCTAAACTCTATAATTTTTTTAATGAAAAACTTGAGAATAGGAATGATCATACGTCTAAAGTTTTTAGGAATGACAAAATGATTTTAATTGTGAGGCAGATACCTAAGACTGATTATTATATTATAGGTGCAATTAATTATAAAAGTGTAAAGTATAAACCTACACTGAGCAGTAACAGCAATAAACTGCTTGATATGTATGTTATTCAGCAGATGACAAATATGAAGAATAATATGTCCGGGCTGCTGACGTATCATTTTATTACAGCTTCAATGATATTTGCTGTCTGCCTCATAATATTATGGTATATGTTCACATCAATCACAAAACCTATAACTGTTCTTAGAAGCAAACTGAGGAAAATTGGATCAGGAGATTTTGATATACATATGGACGAACATGGCAGTGCTGAAACTGTTGATCTGATCAGGGCTTTTAACTTTATGGGAGGTGAACTTAAGGAATATATGAATCATCTTAGAAATGAGACAGTAAAAAGAGAATCGATTGAAAGCGAAATAAAAATTGCAGGAAGTATTCAGAGATCATGTCTGCCCATTATAGATAAAACTATCATCAGGCCTGAATTTTCTATTTACTCAAAACTAGATCCTGCTCTGGATGCGGCAGGGGACTTTTACGATTTCTTTTTTGTTAGTGAAAATAAATTGGCAATCACCATAGCCGATGTGGCAGGTAAAGGTATTTCAGCAGCTTTTTTTATGGCACTGTCAAAAACGATTCTGCAATATATCTGCTTAAATGAGCCAAGTCCAGCAAATGCATTAAATAGACTGAATAATATCCTGTCTACTAACAATAGAAATTGTATGTTTGTAACTATTTTCTTAATATATTATGATATAAAAACAGGCGAAATTACATATGCAAACGGCGGCCATCATGAATCATTTATTATTAATTCTGAAAAAGAGCTGAGAAAATTTGGGGTTTCAAACAGTCTTGCTGTCGGCGTACAGGATTCCTATATATATAAAGAGGGAAAAGAACAGCTTAAGTTTGGAGATACTTTAATCTTATATACTGATGGTATGACAGAGGCTTTATCTCCCCATGATAATGAATTTGGAGATAAAAATTTTATTAATAAAATTAAAGATAATATTTTGTTGACTCCACGTCTGCTGTGTGAAAAATTAATAAAAACAGTACGTCGATTTGAAAAAAATAACAGATTTGATGATATTACGGTTCTTATACTGAAAAGGAATGGTAAATGAACAAAAATTACGAATATTATTTTTTAAGGTGAATCAATAGTAAAATAACATGTAGACTGCATGTTGATAACTTGTTTATAACATTAATAGGTGAGGCTGTATTCTGTAAATAAAACAATTCGAATGCAGCCTGTAATATTAAAGGTTAAAGGCCATATATTTCGCTGTACTTTGCATTCAAGTATTTCATATACGGCTTAGGAGAAATCTTTGAACCTGTTATTCTTTCAATAAGTTCCTGGGGCTCAAATTTTGAACCATGGCTATGTACTTTCTCTCTCAGCCAGTTTAATAATACTTCGAAATTACCATTAGAAATATGAGTATCCAGATTTTTAATATCTTTGTTAATACTTTCCCATAACTGAGCTGAAATGAGGTTGCCCAATGCATATGTTGAGAAGTAGCCGATTGCACCCATTGACCAGTGAATATCCTGGAGGACTCCTTCTGCATCATTAGAAGGTATTATCCCCAAATATTCATTCATCTTATCATTCCATATAGTGGGCAGATCTTTTGTATTTATGCTGCCTTCAATTAATCCAATTTCAATCTCAAGTCTTAGCATAATATGCATATTGTAAGTGGCTTCATCAGCTTCTACTCTTACTAAAGAAGGTTCAACTTTATTTATACCTTTATAAAAAGTTTCAAGTGGTATGCAGCCTAACTGAGAAGGGAATGTTTTTTGGAGATCTGAATAAAAGAAGTTCCAGAAAGCTTTTGAACGTCCGACAAGATTTTCCCACATTCTTGATTGTGATTCATGAAATGCTAATGAGGAACCGCAGGCAAGAGGTGTTCTTCTCAATTCTTTATCTATTCCCTGTTCATACATAGCATGTCCGGCTTCATGTAGTGTGCCGAACAGTCCCATGGGAAGATAGTCTTCAGCTATTCTTGTTGTAATTCTAACATCATCAATTCCAAAATTGGTAGTAAACGGATGAGCTGATTTATCCTGTCTTCCCCTATTCCAGTCATAACCGAATTTAGTTATAGCCTTGACACCGAAATTCCATTGTTTATCAGTATCATATTTCTGGAACATATAACTATTATCTATTTCAGGTTGTTCTTTTATTTTTCTAATTAGTTCAACCTGTGCAGGTCTCAATTCATTGAAAATATCCTTAACATCAGATGTTTTTAAGCCAGGTTCATAATCATCTAAAAGAGGATCATAAGCACTGTTGAACGGTGTAAAAATATTTGCATATTCCTTTTTTAAATCTACAATTTTGCTAAGTATTGGAGCGAAAATAGAAAAGTCTGATTTTGAACGTGCATCAGACCATGCCTGCTGACCAATAGCGCTGATTTTAGACATTTCAGCTACCAGTTTTGTAGGAACTTTTACTGCTTTTTGATAATCTCTATTTAGAACTTTAATCAATTTTGAAATATTTGAATCTGAATTCAGGTTTTTTATTTCAGATTGTAAGTTGTTTATTAATTCGCCCATTTCTTCTGAAATAAATTTTTCATGTGATATTTTGCTTAGAGTTGATAATTGTTCAGCCCGATCACTGATACCGTCTTTGGGCATGTATGTTTCCTGATCCCATCCAAGCAGTGCGGCGCTCATATTAATATCACTTATTTCATTAACTAATTCTGTTAATCTCTGAAGTTTCCTGTTGTTCATAACTATTCCTCAAATTTTACTGCCGATTAGTATATTTTTATGTTAATTTACTGATAATAGCGGGGATTGCGAACTCTACACGCAATATTCTGCATCCGAGTGAAAAAGTTTGAAAATGATGTTGTTTGAACATGCATATTTCATATTCTGTAAAACCGGCTTCAGGTCCTATGGCTAACGTGATAGGCAAGTTGTTATTCGAATTTGTTTCACTATTTTTGTCCGGATGGGCTACAATTGGCAGTGACCCTTCAATAATCTGAGGTATTTCATCTTCGATAAAAGGTTTGAATCTACGTTTAATAGTAACTTCAGGTAGAATAGTGTCTTTTGCCTGTTCAAGACCTAAAATTAAATGTTCATTAACCGATTTTTCTTCTAGAACAGGTGACTGCCAGTAACTCTTTTCCACTTTCCAGCTTTCAATAAGATATATTTTTTTTATTCCCAGGCATGTCGCAATATGGAGAACTTTTTTCAGAGTTTTAGGTCTTGGAAGTGAAACGATTAAAGTTAACGGGAGTGGTGATGGAGGAGGGGTATTCAAATTTACTTGGATTTTAATGCTGTCACTATTTAGTTCGATGATTTTACCTGTCCCTATTTCGCCGTTAAGTAGGCCTACAGTTAATTCCTTACCCACATTTGCCTTGTGAATTTGAAGGATATGCCTAAATCTTCTTCCTCCGATAATTATATTATTGCCGTCAATAAAATCATCTTTGTATATAAGTACTAAATTCATGATGCTGAAATAATTGATACTTTATGTTAAACTTTGATGTAATGATATATATAATTAAATCTAATTCTGATGAGCTGGAATTACTAATTCTAAATTATGAATTAGGAGCTGAATAATCTGGTTATTAATTATAGTTAATAATTTTAAAACTTAAATTCTGTGATCCTTAATTTAAAATTGTACTCCTATTAGGCCGATATGGGAAATTTATGAGTTATATTGATGATTTATTAAATACAATGCTTGAACTCAATGCTTCTGATCTTTTTATAACCGCTGATAAAAAACCGATTTTTAAAGTAAATGGAGAAATAACGGGTTATCAGAAACATAAATTTGCCACAGCTGATGAAGTTAATGAATTCAGAATTTCGAATGTAACTGATTATTCTGAAAAAATTTTTCAGAAATCAGGTAATATTGATATTAGTTTGAACCTATCAAATAAATTACGCTATAGAATTAATTTTTTTATATCAAAATCTCTGCCCGGATTTGTCGCAAGAGTTATACCTGATGGTGACCTTAAATTCAAAGATCTGAATCTCCATGAAACTTTAGCAAAATTTGCAGACAGTAAAAGCGGTCTTATAATGATTGTAGGCGCTGCAGGTTCCGGAAAATCAACAACAATGGCCGCTATTACAAATTATATAAACATTAATTATACTAAACACATAATTACTGTTGAAGATCCTATTGAATATATACATACAGATAAAAAATCACTTATTACTCAGCGAGAAATCGGTGCTGATGTATGTGACTTTTCCACAGCATTGAAAAATATTGTACGAGAAAGTCCAGATGTAATTTTAATTGGTGAATCAAGAGATACAGAAACTATAAGTTCTGCTATTTCCGCCGCTTTAACAGGCCATCTGATATTAACATCAATGCATACTTCCGATGTTATCCAATGTTTTGAAAGAATAATTAACAGTTATCCCGAAAATGCAAAAAATAAAGTATTACTTGATCTTTCCTTAAGTTTGAAATGTATAATTGCTCAGCGGCTTGTTCCTGCAAAAAATGGAAAAACAAGAGTTCCTTGTTTTGAAATATTAAATGTAACTCCATTGGCTGCAAAATATATTGCGCAGGGGAAAATATCTGATATTGAAAATATTATCAGATTGGGAGAAGGAGAAGGAATGGTTACATTTGACAGATCCTTAAGCAGACTATATAAAAATAAGATAATTTCATTTGATGAAGGAATCAACGCAGCGACAAATAAAGATGAATTTAAACTGTTAGTAGAAGGGCTTGAAAGAGGAGCAGAAACATTTAGAAAACTTAAGTATGCAGATAAGGAAATCTGTGTAGACTTTGATATGAAAAAACTGCTTAAGTCTGCTTTAGAGCATGGCGCAAGTGATTTATTATTAACGGCAGGAGCTCAGCCAAATCTTAGAATTGATGGAATTTTGATGAGTTTAGATACTCCTATATTGAGATCTGGCGATACCAAAAAACTTTTCTTCAGTATTCTTTCTTCATCTCAGAGAGCTGTTTTTGAATCTAATAAAGAACTTGATTTAGCGTTAATACTGAACTTAGATGCTGATGAATCAGAGAAGTCCTACAGATTTATGGTTAATGGTTATTTTCAGAGAAATTCTATATCAGTATCTATAAGAATTATTTCTAATATTATTCCTGAACCTGATCAGCTTGGACTGCCGGAAGCTCTTATCAATATCAGTGACAAACCTTACGGTTTAATTTTAATAACCGGTCCGACAGGACATGGAAAAAGCACAACTATGGCAAGCTTGATTGACAGGATTAATCGAAATAAATCCTCTCATGTTATTACAATAGAAGATCCAATTGAATATGTATACAGTAATAAAAAATCTATAATAGATCAGAGAGAGATTAATTCTGATACACTGAGTTATTCAAACGCACTTAAATATGTACTCAGACAGGATCCCGATATTATTTTAATAGGGGAGATGAGAGATACAGAGACAATTGCTACAGCATTAACTGCTGCTGAAACAGGGCATTTAGTTATTGCTACTTTGCATACAAATAACGCTTTTCAAAGTATAGATAGAATAATAGACTCTTTTTCATCCTCACATCAGAATCAGATTAGGATGCAGTTAGCAGGTTCTTTGCTGGGAGTTGTTTCTCAACATTTGATACCGAGAGCAGATAAAAAGGGGCGCATATGTGCATTTGAAGTTCTTATCGGTACTCATGCAGTAAAATCTTTGATAAGAGAATCTAAAATTCATCTTCTTCCATCTACAATGGAGACAGGCTCAAAAGATGGAATGATGAGAATGGATAAGTCAATAATGGAGCTTTTAAAAAGAAAAAAAATTGAGAAAAGTGATGCTATAAATCTATTATCTGATTCTGAATTAATAAAAAAGTTAAGAGAGGACGATCTTTCAAAATTATAGGCAGTATTTATTTTCAGAATCAGCTGATTTTATTTAGGCTTTCTAATATATAATATTCTAAATTAAAAACTATCAGGTTTTGGTTACAACCATAACTTCGGAGGCGTCTCCAACGCAAGATCCACTATAATTATCAATTTTTGTAACTGTTCCAGCAAACGGTGCATAATAATAACAATTTTTGATATTTATTAAAGCAGTCTGATAGTCAATATAGTCATCAATATAAGTATTTTTGGTAATCTCTAATGCCTTCTTAGATATAATATGAGGTCCAGAAAGTTTTTTGTCTCTAAGGTAAATTTCTTTGGCATACTTCATGTCATTTTTGGCTTTTAATGCAGCTAGTTTTAATAAGCTTGTCTTAATATGAAATAATAACTGCCCTTTATTTACATGCTCATTCAAATGTGCATCCAGTTGAAGTATACCCTCGTAATCTGATTGAATTGGCGCATTAATCATAGATTTGTTTGATGAAGCAAAAGCACCAATTGAGATAAAAATAGAAATAACTATAATAGCTATTTTTTTCATCATAACCCCCTCAAGTATTGAGATATAACAATTAAACGTTAATATAAAAACATCACTTTAATATATAATTAAATTTAACAATATTATAGATTAAAAATAATAGCGTAATTCCTATTAAAGATGAAATAATTTCATATTATAATAAGGCTATTATGATTTTACGATTTCAATTCGTACATGTTAATAAGTAAGCAGAAGGCTTCTGACGTAGATTTTTGAGATAATAATTATAGTACTTTTTTAGCTAAGCTATCTAAACATTCCCTTTTAGAAGTGTAATAAAATTTTCAGAAAACTCTTTTATCCATGCTTCATCAAATAGCGGTTCAGTATAGCAGATGTTAAAGTTCAAAGTGTCTCTGAAAGTGTGGCATATTATTGCTATTCCTGTGCCGCCGCAGGTAAAAGCTACAGCATAATTCATTTTTTCTAAAATAAAATGACTGTATTTTTTATCAAGCTGGACTACCTCCAGATTAGTAACAGTGCAGAAATTAGGAGGAGGTGAATATTCAGGATAGTTAAAACATATTACTTCTTTTTCAAGTACGTATTCGGGATCACATACTTCCGGATTATGTCCAAAAGTATTAAGTGATTTATTGAAACTTTCTCTATATTTTTTTGCTGTATCCCAGAAAGTTTCATCATTTTTGTATTTTATAAAAACAGGCAGCCAGTTAACAAAGTTTCCCATGTTTTCAGGACCAATAACAGGTTTACTATGCATGCGCATGTTTACAGGAGTAGGCAGGTTGAGTTCTGCATGATTTTTATTGTATTTAGCTGTAAATGCAATAAGAGCTGCAGCATTAAGTGCATTATTAACAGTAACTTGTTTTGCTCTGCAATTATTTATAAGCATTGATAATTTTTCAGAAGGTAGTGAAATATTGTAAATTCTGGCTATTCTATTTTTTATGTCGGTGTTATTGATATAATGCCAGTCTGAATTACGGAGCGGAGGATTTTGTGATAATTCAAGTTGTTTCTCTAGATATTCTGACCAAGTTATCTTTTCTTTTCCCGCATAGTGTTCTATTGAATATAGAACAGGTAGAGAACTCAAATTGTTAATTGGTTTTCCATCAGATAAAACAGCTGTAAAGTTCATGAAATCTTTGATGAACTGTATTGTTGACATACCGTCCATGACACTATGGTGAGCAAATAAAATTAGTTCATGTTCAGAACCTGTATCTGTTCCTCCGTAAAGCAGGATACATTTCCACAAACAGGTTTTTAATTCATAAGGTATCCCAACCTCTCTTTCCAGGATTGAGAGTGCAGGTATGCATTTATCTCTATCCAGTACCTTCAATGAAACAGGATGTTTTTCCTCATCATATTTAAACTGGTATTGTCCATCTTCTTTTTTGTACATTCCGGCTCTTAATATTGGATGTTTTTTTTGAATGCTTAAAAGAACCTCTTTTATAATATTTTTGTCTAGTTTTCCACTGAAGTTTATAATTGTTCCTATATTGGCTCCACCATAGCAGTGATCATGCATCAATGCTGTAAAAGTTTCAAAATACCCTAAATTTCTACTTTTAATTTTCATATGTTGCACACTCTTTATTGGCAAGTTATAAATATTTTCTAAATTTAACAGCTTTGAGGTTTCATAAAATTTATATAAAAACTTATATTCTATTATATAAAGCAAATAATTATATAATTAAAGTGTTTGATATGAAAATAATTAATGTTGGTCTTAAAACAGATTCTTATGAAATATTTATTGAAGAAGAAATACTGTCTAATTGTATAGATAAAATACGTCCTTTTATTAAAGGGAGAAAATGTTTTATCATTACTGACGATAATGTGGACAAGCTTTATTATAATAGAGTTCAGAAATATATTTCAGTCAATTCTGATAACCATGTAATAAAATACAGTTTTCCTGCAGGCGAGCAAAGCAAAACACTAAAAACTATAGAAGATATTTATCATCATGCCTTAAATGAAGGAATTGATCGTTCTTCTGTTGTAATCGCTTTAGGCGGAGGAGTTTGTGGTGATATGTCTGGGTTTGCGGCGGCAACGTTCATGAGGGGAATTGATTTTATTCAGGTACCGACTTCTTTATTGGCGATGGTGGACTCAAGCGTTGGTGGAAAAACTGGTGTCGATCTGCCAGAAGGGAAAAATCTTATCGGAGCTTTCCTGCAACCTAAAACTGTTATAATTGATCCAAATACACTTAAAACGCTTCCTGTTAGAGAAGTAAGAGGCGGTTTGGCTGAGGTCATAAAATATGGGATGATTATAGATTTTAAGCTATTTGAGTATATTGAATCTAATATCGAAAAAATTAATGAGCTTGACATGAATGTTATTACTGAATTAATTGCTTGGTGCTGCAAAATAAAAGCTGATATTGTAGCAAAAGACGAAAAGGAACATTCTTTAAGGGCAATATTAAATTTTGGTCATACTTTTGGACATGCAATTGAAACGATTTCAGGCTATGAAAAATATATTCACGGTGAAGGAATTGCCATAGGTATGCTGATGGCATGTAGATTGGCTTTAACACTTGGAATGATTGAACCAAATATTGAAGATAAATTGAAACAGTTGCTTGTCAGCTTTTATCTCCCTGTAAAAGCATCTGATATAAATCCTGATGATATTTTAAATGCTATGTATAATGATAAAAAAGTAAGAAATAATAATATTCATTTTATTTTGCCTTATAAAAAAATCGGCAGAGTTAAAATGATTGGCGGTATTGATAATAAGTTAATTCTTGAAGCAGTAAAGGCGTATGCATGAATAATAGAGAAGCATGTATAATAATTAATTTACTGTCAGGTATCGGTAATGCAAAATTCAATTCAATGATTGAGGCTTTAGGTTCACCTCAAAATATTTTTTCTGCCTCTTTGTCTGATCTTTGTAATATCAAAGGTATCGGAAAATCTTTATCAGAGCAGATTATAAATTGGGGAAAAAATGTTAATTTATCAAAAGAGTTGAATTTAAGTGAACGCGGGGGAGTTGACTTAGTCACGATTCTGGATGAGAAATACCCTGAGCAGCTAAAAGAAATACCTGATCCTCCATTGTGTCTTTACTGCAGAGGTGAATTAAAGTGTGATTTTAATAGAGCTATAGGAGTTGTCGGTTCAAGGCGGTTGACTACTTATGGAAGAGAAATAGCTGATTCTCTTTCTACTCAATTATCCTATGCAGGCTGGACTGTTATTTCTGGTCTGGCCTACGGAATTGATGCTGTAGCCCATAAAGCAGTTGTAAATGCAAAAGGACATACTATAGCTGTCCTTGGAGGAGGGCTTGCCAGACTTCACCCTCAATCACATGCAGAGTTAGCTAGAGAAATTATTGATAATGGAGGTTGTATTATAAGCGAGTTTCCAATGGAATTTTCTCCCACAAGACAAAGCTTTCCTATGAGAAACAGAATAATATCAGGCTTGTCTAAAGGAATACTTGTTATAGAAGCAGGGACTAAAAGCGGTGCTTTAATCACAGCCAAATTTGCATTGGAACACAATAGGCAGATATTTGCTGTTCCTGGTAGGATAAATTCTCCCATGTCTCAAGGGTGTAATAAGCTGATAAAAAACGGTGCAAAACTTGTAGAAAATATTGATGACATAATTGATGAGTTCGAATTTCTGCCTGGCTTCACTGGTGAGTTGAGTATTGATGATAATAATGATTCTGGTTTTGAGAATAAATGCACCGTAATGCTAACTGATTGTTCTGAGGAAGAAAAGCTTATCATTAACTGCATCCAAAATGAAGAAAAGTCTGTTGATATGATTTCCATGGAAACTGAACTTCCCATATGGAAACTTCTTGCCAAGTTACAGCAGCTTACCTTCAAAAAGATTATCAAAGAATTACCTGGGAAATTATACATACTAAAGAGTTGATTCATTATATTATTAAAAAAATTAATGCGATGCTTTTGTTTCTAGCCTAATCTTTCTGAGTTATTATATTTTTATGTTTAACTCAAAATCTAACCGATGTAATTTTACAACTTATAAATCAAGGATCTAAAATCTAAAAAAAAAGCGTCTCTACTAATTAATCTAGTCTTGTGATAAAATCTACATAATAAAAGAACTGAAATATAGAAATAGTTATCCTTTATCTTATCTATTGAAAATTAGAGGTATCAATTATGGAACTTATTGATAAAAAAACTGCAGACTCAACAGAATTTAGGGATTTGTTAAAAAGGTTAGATGTAGATAGTGATAAAGGGCTTTCTATACAGGAATATGAAGCTCGAATTAAAGAGTTTGGGGCAAATGTAATACCCGAGAAAAAAGATAGTTTTTTTATAAGAGTTATAAAAAAATTCTGGGGACCAATTCCATGGATGATTGAAATTGCAGCTGTCCTCAGTGCCTTGATTGAACATTGGGATGATTTTTTTATCATAGCATTTTTACTTTTTTTGAATGCTGCAATTGAAATAATTCAGGAATTTAAAGCAGGAAATGCTATAGCAGCTTTGAAAAAACATCTTGCAAGTAAGGCAATAGTTTTGAGAGATAGCAAATGGATTGAAATAGAAGCCAGTGACCTGGTTCCGGGTGATATAATCAGAATAAAACTTGGAGATGTACTTCCTGCAGATATTAAATTAATAGATGGAGATTATGTACTAGTTGATGAAGCTGCACTTACAGGTGAATCTCTTCCTGTAGAAAAACACCAAGGCGATATTGCATATTCCGGTGCCATAGTTAAACAGGGTGTAATGAATGCTTTAGTGTATGGAACAGGAGAAAATACTTTTTTTGGGAAGACTGCTAAGCTTGTTGCTGAAGCTAAAACAGATAGTCATTTTCAGAAAGCTGTTGTTAAAATAGGGGATTATCTAATAGCATTAAACTTTTTTCTTGTTTCCTTAATTGTTATTGTAGGTATATTTCGTCATGATAGTATCTGGGAACTATTACAGTTTTCATTAGTTCTTACTGTTGCCTCAATACCTGCAGCTATGCCTGCTGTTTTAAGCGTTACTATGGCAGTAGGAGCTTTGGCCCTGTCAAAGAAAAAAGCGATTGTCAGTAAATTGATAGCGATAGAAGAAATGGCTGGTATGGATATTTTGTGTTCAGATAAGACCGGAACAATTACACAAAATAAATTGACAATTCATGGCTATCAAGCTATCAAAGCTTTTACTGAAGATGATATACTTTTATATGGAACGTTAGCTTCAAAAGAGGAAGATAGAGATCCTATTGATTCTGCCATTATAGATCAGTTGGAAAAAAGCAAAAATTTAGTTGAGAAAAAAAATAGCTGTAAGCTGATACATTTTACTCCGTTTGATCCTGTATCTAAAAAAACAGAAGCTACGATAAAATTTAATCAGAAAACTTTTAAAGTTTGCAAAGGTGCTCCTCAGGTAATAGTAGCTTTGGCTGAAAACAAAGAAGAAATTAAAGACGAAGTTAACAGACTGGTTGATGAAGCAGCAGAAAGAGGATTTCGCACATTAGGAGTAGGTAAAACTGATGATAAAGATAAATGGCAGTTTGTTGGTTTAATTGATTTAGAAGATACACCACGTCTGGATTCCGCAGACACAATAAGTGAAGCTAAAAAATTAAATGTTGATGTAAAAATGGTTACAGGTGATCATGGAGCTATTGCGAGAGAAACCTGTAAACAAATTGGTTTGGGAACTAAAATATTAAAAGCTGATGATTTAGAAGGAGCATCTGATCGTAAAGCTATTAGAATGGTGGTAGAATCAGATGGATTTAGTGAAGTTTTCCCTGAACACAAATATGAAATAGTTGAGCTATTGCAGAAGCATGGCCATATTGTAGGAATGACAGGTGACGGTGTTAATGATGCTCCTGCATTAAAAAAGGCCGATACAGGTATTGCTGTTGATGGTGCTACAGATGCAGCAAAATCAGCTGCAGATATCGTATTTACTCTCCCCGGACTTTCTGTTATTATTGATGCGATAAAAGAATCAAGATGCATTTTTCAGAGAATGCAGAGTTATGCAATTTATCGTATTTCAGAAACGCAGGATGTTCTGTTTTTTACAGTACTGGCTATTCTAATATTTGGGCAGTATCCGGTAACAGCAATGATGATTGTTCTACTTGCTGTATTTAATGATTTTCCAATTATGGCTATTGCGTCAGATAATACTGCAGTAAGCCCTAATCCTGAGCAGTGGGATATGAGAAAAGTTATAGGGATAGGTACAGTATTGGGTTTGACTAACGTAATATTTACTTTTATTATTTTTTATCTAGGGAAACACGTTTTAACAAGCTATAGTTGGCATCCAAGTATTATAGATCACTGTTTTTTTTCAAATCATCTGATACATTTTAGACACTGGGTTGTTTCAACATTTGGTATTTTGAAATTTGATCAGGTTCAGACATTGGTTTTTGCCGAACTTGCAATAGCCGGTAATTTGACAGTATTCTTATCAAGAGTAAAAGGGCCTTTCTGGTCTTTGGCCCCTGGGAAGGGGTTGTTCTGGTCGACTATCATATCAAAGCTCATAGTATCACTTATGTGTGGTTTTGGTATTTTAATGGCTCCTATAGGATGGTATATTGTATTTATCTGGATTTACGCATGCATTCAGATGTTTATTACTGATCGAATGAAAATTTTTGCATACAAACTTTTTGATCATTCAGGAATTAGGTTTAGACGACAAGGGAAAATACATAATTAAATGAATAAAATATTATATAAAACAGCTCAGATATTTTGTTGGGTTATTATGTTCGTTTCTGCAGGGTATGTTGCTGCTTATATTTTTCTATATACTATAGAGCCACGTACTTTGTTTATAGTGTTTACTGTCCTGTTTGCAATCCTATTCATGATTACTCTTTATATCAATATTATGAATCTGAAAAAAAAACAGAAGTGATTATTTTATATCTTTAAGCACCTGCTCAGCCCAGGCTAGTTTAGCATCTAGGATTCTTTTTGAGTGGTCATAAACAAGAATCAAATATTTAAAATCTCTGCTTGATGGATGTTCATCTTTAATATGCTGAAGAGTAATTTGGTGTTCCTTAATATATTTGATTATTTCATCTCTATAATTTTCAATTTTATCCTTAAAATTTTCATTACTGATATTCTGTCCAAAAGAAATCTGCATAAGGAGCTCTTCTCTATATGGGGTAGGAATAAGATCAGTTTGTAACCATTCTTTTAGATACTTTTTTCCTAAGGATGTTATTGCATATATTTTCCTATTTCTTTTACCGCTGGTCAGGTCAATTTCAGATTTAACAAGTTTTGCTTCTTCAAGCTTCTTTAATATTGGATATATCTGGGCATTACTCTCAGACCAATAAAAATTAGACATTTTTTTAATTGTTTTTTTTAAATCATATCCAGATCGGCTTTGTCTATTTATCAATCCTAGAAGCATATAACTACTTTTAGTTAAAAAATGCATATTCAATTCATCTTTTAAAGTTCTTTTTTATTATAATATAGCATAATGTAAAAATATAACAAGTTATACAAACAGGTCTTTACAACCTGTTGTGTTGATGTATATTAAAGTTGTAAAATAAAGATTAACAGAAAGTGAAGATGTTGAAATGAAAAATAGAAGGTTAATAAGTTTACTGATATTTGCTTTTGTTCTCACAATGCTTGGACAGGCATATCTAACTATGTATATCCCTTCATTGCCGATTATAGCTAGGTTTTATGGTGTAGGACACAGTACTATTAAATACAGTATTACAATATTTCTTTTCGGATTCGGTATATCACAGTTATTCTACGGGCCTTGCTCTGATTGTTTTGGTCGGAAAAAAATTCTATTGATCGGCATTATTATTTTAATTATTGGTTCAATTTTATCTGTATTTTCTGTTTATTATACAGAGTTTTGTATTTCAAGATTAGTGCAGGGAATTGGTGCAGGTTCTACGATGGTTTTAATGAGAGCTAGTTTAAGGGATTTTTTTAAAGGAAAACAATTGGCAAAAGTTGCATCATATTTAACTTTAGGGTTTGCCGTCGGCTTAGGGGGTGGACCAGTTTTAGGTGGAATAATTCAAAGTTATTTTAACTGGAGGGATAATTTTGTCTTTTTGAGTATTATGTCTTTCTTAGTTCTTATTAGTGTATTTTTTCTTTATCCTGAAAGAAAGAAAAATGAAAAAATAATAAGAAAAAAAATCGTTAAAAGTTCCTTGCATAATTATTGTAAAATAATGAGGAATAGAGTTTTTATAAAATTCTTACTTGGAGGGATATGTATTTACAGTATATCTGTCGCATATAATGTTATGACACCCTTTTTACTGCAAAATAAATTTAACCTTACACCTGAACAGTATGGTAATATAGGTCTTTTAGTAGCAGCAGCATCTTTTTCAGGAGCATTTGTTAACTCAAAATATGTAAAGAAGATAACCCCTGAAATTATGATTTTAATCGGTATTTTAGTTTTTTTGATTTCCGGAATTATTTTATCTCTGTTTTCAATTATTGATTATGTAAATGTATATTCTGTAATACTTCCAATATTATTTGCTATTTTCGCGCAGGCTTTAGTTTGGTCAAATGCGGTATCAGGCGCAATGAGCAGTCAATCTGAAAATGTTGGAACAGCAAGCGCATTATTCAGCGGGTTGCAGCTTATCATAGTGTCATGTTTAAGTATAGTTTTAAGTATCATACCGGATAGTACTCAAACATATTTCGCAATAATGATAATGGTTTTGGGATTTTTTGCAATAGTTATATTCTATATCAAAATACCATTTTATATTTTTTATAAACACTAAAAAGATGAGTTTAATCCAGGTCGTGTAGTTGAAAGCAAATAATTTAGTAATGATTTACTGTGCACCTGGTTTTAAAAAAGGTGTATATTTTTATACAGCGTAACTTTTTTGTGACTGCATGAGCAGTAAATGATTGTTAAAGGATGTTGATTTTTGATGCAATATTCAGGTTTATATGCATATAACGTAATAAACTCATCACCTATTTAAAAGGTATTGGACAAACTATATATTCTCATATCCATTTGGATATTTCTGATACCATTTCCATGCTGAAGGAACGATGTTTTTACATCTTCAAATGCAGGTTTCCAGCCAAGTTCTTTCTTTGCAAGTGTTTGAATCAGCCACCAGTTTTGCCGGATCACCTGGGCGGTGTTCAGCAGTAACAGATGGAATTGGATGACCTGTTACTTCACTGTCCTTACAATATTTTCCGGCAGACTTATTTTTCCTAATTGTCTTGTACATGCAATGGAAATGTTTCCTGAGAAACATAGTACAGCCAGCCAGTGCACAAATTGGTTCAATTGCCTCGCTTGGAACCTCTATTATAAGTATAATTACCTCAACAATGGATGTTTATTCTTCTACTTTATCAGGTTGGCTTTCATCAGTTCAATCGGTTATATGTTTATTATTTTACTTTCTTATATTATTTTTAAATTCAGAAATATAAGATGAACATAAAAATATGTTGGATTATGAATATAAAATTTCAACTGCTATTTACAGCCTGTTATTTGAAACGTATCTGTTTTATTGTTTTTCGATCAATACTTTTATTTCTTCATATATTTTATCGTTTGCATGTAAATTGCTTTTAGTTGCCAGATTTCCAAAAAATGCAACAAGAGGTTGGCGGCAATGAAGCAAATTATCCCATACACGATGTAGAATCCTGAAAAAAGAGTAGTATCTAAGGTAACAGGACTCCATTTCTGAAATGATATCATCAAAAGACAATTGTTTATACTTGGCTGCAGGAATCGTAAGTGTATAATATTTCCAGTCATCGGGAAATCTATTGAGAAAAATTCTACCTTCCGATTTCATCTTATCCCAGAGATTTGTGCCGGGGAATGGTGTCAAAAACAGTACATTAATATAGTCCATCTGATACTGGATTGCTATATCTGCAATACGTTTGCCAATGCCTGATACATCTATATCCAGCCCCATCATAAAGGACCCCATAACCAGAATCCCGTATTTCTGTATTTGTCGTACTGATTTGCGAATATCTCGTCCCTTAGTAAGATTAATTTTTTTTCTAAGCTCCAAAAGTCCTTCTTTTGTGGGCGTTTCAAAACCAATAAATACTCCCTTACAGCCTGACTTAGATGCCAGTTTGAGAAGTTCTTCATCGTCTCCAAAATTAATAGTGACTTGCCCAATCCAGTTTTTTTTTAGTTTGGCCTTAATCATAGCACGAAATAGCTCTTTAGACCGTTCAATATGCTCAGTTCTGGTGCCGATTAGGTTATCGTCCACTATAAGAACCCGTTTTTCAGGAATCAAACGGAATTCTTCAATAATATCAGGTATAGGTCGCTGCCTGTATTTCCTGCCGTTAAAAGCCGAAACACTGCAAAAATTACAGTCTAATGGACAACCGCGTGTTGTCTGGATAGCACCAAAGATATATTTAATTGGAAGTATATCATGACGGGATGAAGGCACACCTTTAAGATCAGTATGCTCTCCTTTGTAGACTTGTTTCAATTCATTGTTTTTAAAATCATCAAGCAGTTGTGTCCAAACAGATTCGGCTTCTCCTGCAACTACTGAATCTACACGAGTTATAGCTTCATCCTTACACATGGTAGCATGTATTCCCCCCATAACTACGGGTACACCGTGTTGTCTAAAGTAAGCGGAAATTTCATAAGCACGATTAGCCTGCGATGTAAAGGCAGTAATACCAACAAGGTCCGGACGAGGTAAAGTCTTATAGTCTGGAACGGAAAGATTCTCATCGAATATAGAGACATCCCAATCTGTTGGAGTTAAACCGGCAATAGTCATGAGACTTAATGGTTTCCAAACACGAAACAGATTCCAAAAACTTTTCTTTTTGGTTACTATTGTAACAAGAGGATTTGAGGGGTTAATCAGATATAGTCGCATGGCATTCTCCTAAGTATAAAATAAGTTTCCCCCTTTTTTATTCGCAGCTAAAAAAACGAAATCCATATTCATTTGGCTAAAAATTAGTAATGACTTTTATTAAAAAATAGATGTTATATATGTAACCATATTTTTTATTGTATTTCAATAAAAAAATAAAGCTATGTACGTAACAAGTAATGCAAGGTTTAACTCAATTTATTATTTATATCCGTTTGGATGTTTCTGATACCATTTCCATGCCGATGAAACGATTTTCTTAACATCTTCATATTCAGGTTTCCATCCAAGTTCTTTTTTAGCAAGCTTTGAGTCTGCCACTAATTTAGCAGGGTCACCTGGGCGGCGTTCAACTGTAACCGCCGGAATTGGATGGTCAGTTACTTCTCTTGCAACATCAATGATTTCTTTTACGCTGAAACCGTTACCTGTACCAAGATTGTAATGTCCGCTTCTTGGCGCATTAAGAGCAAGCATGTGTGCCTGGGCAAGGTCTGTGATATGAATATAGTCTCTTAAACATGTTCCGTCAGGAGTGGAGTAGTCGTCTCCGAAAATTGTAATATTATCACGTTTCCCAAGAGGGACCTGCAGTATTAGTGGAATAAGATGTGATTCAGGATTATGATCTTCACCAAAGTTTTCTGTAGCACCTGCAGCATTAAAATATCTTAATGCTACATATTTTAAACCATGTATTTCATTATACCAGTGAAGCATCTTTTCAAAAAATAACTTTGATTCTCCATATGGGTTAATCGGCACTTGTGGTGCAGTTTCTGTAATCGGACTTTCTTCAGGGAGTCCGTAAGTAGCAGCTGTACTTGAAAAAACAAATGATTTAACTTTGCCTATAACTGCAGCGTCCAGAAGATTAATTCCATTTGAATCATTATTAGAAAAATACATACCTGGCTTCTGCATAGATTCACCGACAAGAGAAAAAGCTGCAAAATGAACTATTCCGTCAAAACTGTTATTTTTGAAAATAGATAAAACTTTATCTCTATCTGCTAAATCACCAAATATAAACTCGGCTCTTTCATCGACAGCTTCTCTATGTCCTTTAACTAAGGAATCAAAAACAGTCACTTCATGGCCATGGTCTAGCAGATATTCCACAGTAGCACTTCCGATAAAACCGGCTCCGCCGGCAACAAAAATTTTCATATTAAAACCTATTTATTTTCAATTAATGAGTTTTGCTTATAACCCCAATTTAATAATTGTTTTACAAATTTATCTCTATCTTTAGAACTTTTAAAGCCTGTAACTACAGCAACTAATCTTTTTCCTCCACGTTCGCATGTTGCTGTAAGGCAGAAACCAGATCGCCTGATATATCCTGTTTTCATACCTGTAATACCTGTAAAGCCGCTTCTTACAAGTTTATTTGTGTTTATAAGCATTGTTTTCTTTTTTGTTCCTTCTCTTAGCCATGCAAGTTTTGTTTGAGCGTCTTTAACTACTAATGGATATTGCAGGAGTCTTTCAGCTAAGAATACTAACCCTTCAGCAGTAGCTTTGTTATCATTGGTAGAATATTTCTCAGGTAATCCGTCAGGATTGCTGAAGTGAGCGTTAGGCATGCCGATTTGTTTTGCCTTTTTATTCATTTCATTGACAAATGAATGGATATCCCCTCCTCCTAAGTACTGAGCTAACAAATAAGAAGAATCATTTGCACTTTTAATAATAACTGTTTTGAGTAAATCTTTAACCGAAAATTTTTCTTTTGGATCCAAATATACTTGACTTCCGCCTATTCTGTATGCTTCATTTGTTACCTGTATTTCAGTGTCTATAGAAAAATCAGGTTTATTTTTTATTGCCTCCATAACTAAAAGAATTGTCATCATTTTTGTCATAGAGGCAATTGGAACAGATACTCTACATTTTTTAGCCCATAAGACATTTCTTGTGTCTATGTTTACTAAAATTCCAGTTTTAGCCAATTTACTTAGTGGTAAAGATGAAATATCTCCCCAATCAGCATATTTATAAATGAAAGGTTTAGAAAATTTATCAGAAGGAATTTTAGCAATTTGATTATCATCTTTTTTTAGCTGAGTTTTTTTTGTTTCTGGAAGAATCTGATTTTTTTTGGGAATGGTTGCATTTTGAACTTTTTTTGCATTGTTTTCTACAGTGGGTTCAATCTGTTTTTCTATGGCTGTAGCAGTTTCTTTTTCAGTTTCGTATGAAACGTACCATCTATAAATACCATAAATGATCGATAATTGTATTAATAAGACAATACAAAAAGTTATAAACTTTCTCATATTGTTATTGTCCTCTTGCTGCTTTATTTAATGCAGTAACAAGAGCTTTTACTGCAGCCCAGTCAATATTACTATGTTCTCCGGCTCCATTAATTAATTTGCCGTCTTTTGTTCGTTTTAGTGTAATATAAGCTAAAGCTGTTGCATCGGCTCCCTGACCTAATGCCTGTTCCTGGTAATAGTTTAATGTAAAATCAATTATTAGGTTAGAGGTGCTTAATGCATTTGCTGCAGCTGATATAGGCCCGTTGCCTTTACCTTCAATAATATGTGTTTCGTTGTTTATTTTGAGCTTTAAATCTACAAAGATATCGCTATGAGGCTGATTTGCTACTGTATGGCCTTTTCTAGTTAATGAAATAAATTCATAAGGTCCTTTTATAGAAATAAAGTTATTTTTAAACAATTCATACAATTTGGTGGAACTTAATTCACTACCGGAGGTATCTGTAGCTTCCTGCATTAACTCACCAAGTTCAGGGTGCATTGATTTAGGTATATGTAAACCAAATTCTTTTTCTAGAATATATGCAACTCCTCCTTTGCCTGACTGGCTGTTGATACGGATGAGTTTTTCATATTTTTTCCCTATATCCGTCGGGTTGACATGCAGGTAGGGAACTTTCCAGTTAACATTAAACATCTCGGATGCCTCTTCAAGTGAACTCATACCTTTTCTGATAGCATCCTGATGTGATCCTGAAAAAGCAGTAAAGACAAGTTCTCCCGCATAAGGATGACGAGGATGAACAGAAATACCTGAAATTTCTTCAACTTCTTTGACAATTTCTGGAAGCTTATGAAGATTAAGGCCCGTATCTATTCCTCTTGAATGTAAATTTAAGGAGAAAGTAATCAAATCTAAATTACCGGTTCTTTCGCCATGTCCGAGAAGTGTACCTTCAACTCTGTCAGCTCCTGCAAGAAGGGCCAACTCTGATGCAGCAACGGCGCAACCCTGATCGTTATGTGCATGAAGACTGACAACAGTTTCATTTCTGTATTTATAATTTGAACAGAAATATTCAATCATATCAGCATAGTGATTTGGAGGCCTTCTTTCAACTGTAGCCGGTAAATTGACAATGAAATCACCCTTAAATTTTGGTTTCCATACCTCTTTAACTTTTTCACAAAGTTCTATAACAAAATTGATGTCACTGTCAGTAAATTCTTCAGGGGAAAACTCATATGAAACTTTATCTCTCAAACCGGTTTTTTCTAAAGTTTTAACTGTAGTCTCTGTTCCTTCAACAGCCATTTTTATTATTTCTTCTCGGGATTTATTGAATACAATTTTAGAGTGTAAATCCGAAGTAGCCACATAACAGTGAAGGATAGCCTTTTTGACTCCGACCAGTGATTCGATTGTCCGCTCAATAAGATGTTTTCTTGCTTGTGTTAAAACAGAAATAGTGACATCTTCAGGAATATGATTTCCTACGATTAAATCTCTCACGAAATCAAAATCATCTTTGGATGCAGAAGGAAATGCAACTTCAATCTGTTTGAATCCTATATCAGTCAGCATTTGGAAGTATCGTAATTTCTGCATGGGATTCATTGGAACAGGGAGAGCTTGATTTCCATCTCTCAGATCAACAGAACACCATTCAGGCGAGTTCAGAATTTTTTTGCTTGGCCATTGCCTATTATCTATAGGAATACTGTCAGGATATTTATAGTCAGGATACTTTTTCATCTGAATTATCTCCGTTAAATCTTTGGATTCGAATATGAATAGATATTATAATCATTATATTGATATAATATAATAAATTAACCTTCAATTATACTAATAGTGATTAAAAAGTAATCGATACAATATTGTTATGAATAATAATCAGTTCAAACTTAACTTTGCAAAAAAAGAGAATAAACTTTGTAACTCTTTGAAAACAGGAGTATTCACTGTTTTGTTTGAAATAGACACTCCTAATGAAAACTGTAATTTGAATACAGTGATATCAAGATACAGCGATTTTATGTCAGTTGTGAATGAAATTGAAACTTTTAACTCTGGATTGGCTATCACAGATAAGAGAGCAGCAGATAAAAATTATAATATTGTAGATTTTGCTGTTAATTTGTTTAAGAATGAGAAAAATAGGCATTTAATCTTTCTTTCAGGAAGAGAGTCAACTAAAACTGAAATGAATGAAATATTGGCTGCAACTCTTAATTACGGAATTAATAATATTGTTCCTGTATCAGGTTCAGTTTATTCAGATGATAATCTTAAAAAACTTAATTCCGTTAAATTTACTGAAAGTGCATTTGTTTTAGAGGAAATATATAAAAACAGGACGAAATATAAATTGATGAATGCTGGAAGCGTTATCAATCCTTTTAAATATTCACTTCTATCAATTTATCCACAGTACTTGAAATTAATACGGAAAATAAATTATGGCGCTGAATATATAATTGCCCAGGCCGGCTGGGATATGTATAAGTATCAGGAATTACGTTGGTATCTGGAACAACGGGGATTGTTTGTTCCCACACTGGCAAGATTGATATTACTTAGACCAGAGTATGTAGAGAGTATTATCTCCGGCAGACAACCCGGAATTTTCTTATCACCTGATTTTGTGAAAATACTGAGAAAAGAGTCTAAATTCGGATTAACACAGTTTATGGCGGCGCAATGGAGAAGGTTTCAGCTTCAAATTGCCGGTTTGAAATGGTTTGGTTACAGCGGTGTAGTCATTTCCGGCTTAGACAGTGCTGCAAACGTAAAAACTGCAGCTTTAAAAATAAAAAGCTCTTTTGATGAATTCACAAGCTTTAAAGAGTGGAAAAATTCATACCTCAACTATCTTTCAAGATCTGATATGACACCCTATCCATATAAATACTATATTTATGATAATCTTTTTGAAGAAGCTCATTATGATGTTGCCAAATCGAGAAGCATGAAAATTGAGGAGTGCAGTTTTAAAGAAAAATTTAATTATAAATTTAAAAAATGCGTTATAATGTTGTCTGATAAGACAAAGTTGATTAATAGAAATAAGGCTAAAAAAATAATACTTTCCGGCTGCGATGGAAAATGTAATAACTGCTGCGTTTCAAGTAAATTTATGATTTGTGCTAAAACATGTCCCAAAAAAATGTATAATGGTCCATGCGGAGAAACACGCGATAATTTGAAATGTATAGCTTCAGATAAAGTATGTATTTATGTCCAAGTTTTTAGATATGCGGCATGGGAAAAAGACCTTGCATATCTTGAAGAAAGATAAAATATTTTAGAGTTTATCAGTTTTAGAGTCAGTTAATTTTACATTATTGCTGATTAACTCCAAAGCTTGTTCATTATATATGTAACCTAAATGACCGCCTTTATTAATAGTTGTAATTCTGTCCCATAGTGTAGCATCAAGCCACGTCCTATCCTGATCTTTAAGTAAGAAATCATTTTCCGTATGAATAACTCTGATTTTTTTGTTGTTTTTTAAAGTATTTTCAATTGCTTTTAAACCTGAGCGTTCATTAAATTCGGATAAAAACACTTCCTTTCCTGTTTGTTCAGCATAATTTTTTTTGAAGAAAGTTAAAAGATAATCATAGTAAGTATAACTGTCTATTTCTTTATAAAGTGCACTTCTTGAGAACCATGAAGATTTTGATTTCAGTATTCCAAAATCATGTCGCTCATGTATAGATGAAATTAGTTCAACTAAAGAAAGATGAAAAGAGAGTCCGATTATATATTTAGCTTCATTTACTGTAAAAGGGAGAGTTGCAGTAGTGTTGGTGGCTTTATCAAGTACTTTTCTGTAAAGGCGCATACCTTTATACATCTTCTCAGTTATTTCCGGTTGAGTCCAATTGTCTGCGACCATATAAAAATCATCCACCATTTTCATAGAGTAGAGGATATTTACCGGCGGATTTAGGGCCAGGTATCTTTTGAAACCAATTGATAAATCTCTGTTTTTTGATTCGTAATCTGCAATATATAGCGTATGTAATCCGCCAAGAGAATATCCTACTAATATATTATCTTTTATTCTGCTGGCATATTTTTTTTCAAGATGGTTTATTATCTTGGTAAGTGCATAATATATGTCCAAAGAATCTACAGGTGTATAGCCTGGAGTTAGACTACTTGAAGCTGATTCGTAAAATTCCCAATTGAATACACTGCTTATTGCAAGAACAGAATAGCCCTGTAAATAAAATACTTCTGCAAGGGCCGTCAGAGAAATACCAGTGTAATTTGTACCTAAACCTGGTAATAAAGTTATTAAGTTTGCAGGCTTTGGCTGTAACCATAATTTATATGATAAACTTGGTCTGTTTTTGAATATGTTGATATCATACACAAAACCCATATCATAAAAATTTGACTCCATAAAAAACTGTTTATGCCAAAATGAAAATTGTTTATCTCCGGGATAAAACAGTGCAGATCTCAAAGTGTTTACTATTGGATCCTGAGCAGGGTAGTAGGCTATATTAAAGGGACCTGCAATCAATTTTGTCTGGAAAACAGCTACAGCAATTAACAGTATAATTATTTTAATAATTTTTATTTTTCTATAATTCATAACTAACAGCTCTTAATTCGTAATTTATATGGCACCGCCCGGATCGTATAGGATTAGCTTCTTGTCTTGATAGTCATAATCATCAAATTTAGATTTATCATTAAGTATTTTCATCATTTCCATATGGTTAAACATTGTATAAATTAACTTAAATGTCTGATAGGGATCTTTACTTGAATCATAAATTCTTACATAATCTTCCATGAGTAGAGTCATATCATTTACTTTCAGGAATGCTTTTATGCCAAGTCTTATCGGGCTGAACATTGCAAGCGGATCAGGTGGTATCCATGTTAATGGATCTGAATACCAGTCTAAAATTAATCCGAGTCCGTCACGTAAGGTTGTACTGCCCTGTATCGGTAAAATAACATAACAGCCTGGGCCAATTCCCCAATACTCAAAAGACCTGCCGAAACTATTAGACTGCTGTTCTAAACCCATCCATGATTGAGCAGGATCATAAAAACCTGCAATACCGATAGTAGTGTTTACACAGAATCTTGCAACTTCAATTCCTGTTCTTTCTATTCTGCCTTGTAAAATCGTATTTAGAAAACGGTTAGGTAATTGAATATTATCTGCCATTCTGGCAAAACCTTTTCTTACATATTCAGGGAAAACACATGAAAAAATCTCACTTATAGGTCTTAAGACACAACGGTTTAGTTCAGTGTTGAATACAAACATAGTTCTGTTGTAGGCCTCCAAAGGATCATTGACATCATAAAGAGTAAGTACATTTTTTGAACGAGGCCTATCCGGGAGATTATAATAATTTGGAGTATTTTTAAAGAAAATACCTATATCTTTTGTTAACGTCGTTTCATCTCTTATATCACTGCGTAATCTGAAATGGTCAGTTACTGAATTCTCTTTTGAAAAAAGTGATGTGAATGATGTCAATAATACAGTAATAAGTATAAGGATAAGCCTTATTGCTTGTGTCATAATATAATTCGATTTAAACAGATTGTAATGTTAATAATTATCTATACTTAAAGGAATTATATCTAAGAGAAAATATCTATGCAATAGTGATTTTATAACTTAATTATATTTCAGATTTAAGAATTCATATTTTGTGCTGAAAATTATCATTTGTCAGTCAGCATAAAAGAAGAATTTAAATATTTTAGTTATCTCTTTTGGCAAATGAACATCCGCAATAATTTTGTCTGTAAAAATTTTCTTCTTTAGATATTTCAGACATTCTTTCTGAGCCACCTTTTTTTCGCCAGTTATAGGTCCAGTATATTAAATTATATTTAGATGCTGCTTTTATACCGCACTCACAAATCTGATTAAAATTTTTCCATCGTGAAATCCCTAAAGAACTTGTAAATATTTTAAAATTATTTTTTAGAGTAAATTTAGCAGTTTCTTCCAGTCTTAACTCAAAGCACTTAGTGCATCTTTTACCTCGTTCAGGTTCTGATTCCAATCCCTCAACTGCATGAAGCCATGATTCGTAACTGTAGTCACCATCATAAAATGGTATATTCAGCTTTAATGCAAATTTCTTATTTTCATCTTTTCTTAAATTATACTCGTCAAGTGTGTCTATATTCGGATTAAAAAAGAAAACAGTGAAGTCAATTGAAGAAGCTTTTAGAGTTTTCATGATTTCGCATGAACATGGTGCGCAGCATGAGTGTAAGACTAAAGATTTATAATTGTTAGGCAGAGCCAGAAGAGGTCGAACTGTATTTTTTTTCATAAACTCTCAAATAAATTACAGTTAAAAAAAATATAAACAAAAGTAAAAATATAAGTTAAAATGTTTTTGATAAAGAATTTATTTACTACTGTTTATATGAATAGTAACTATACTAATTCTTTTAAAAGAATTTTTAACATCTGTTAAATTACCTTCACCAATATATTTTACTATTTTTTTATTGTTAATATCCCAGGTAAGTGTGTAACGTCCGGATTTATATCCTTCATATTTAACATGAAATTCGGGTTTATTCTGTTTTATATACCGTTTTTCTGCTGTTGAAATTTTCCTTTCAGGCATACCGTAAACAGTATTCCGTGCATGAGCGAGTAATATGGAGTATTCTGCAGGTGTTATTTTTTCAATTTTTTTATTTGTACTGATGATTGAACAACCCACTAGAGTTAAAAGAAGACAAATACTTAGAGCTAAAGTTGTATTTTTATATCTATTATTCATAATAATTTATCTATAAACCGGTTATTATACATTTTGAATACTAAATTATTTAATAATAATAATGCTAGATTATATTTCTTCAATGACTATTTAAAATGTTTTTTTATAAGTTTAGCTGAAAAAAATTATTTTTTGAACTATATTAGATACCATTCGTAAATTCACTATTTTAAAATAATTATATGAATTAATCATTTAACCGTAACAGGAGTGTTCATACTGTGAAACGTCAGTTAATAGTTTTTGTAAAGCAGGTTCCTGACACAAAGAACGTTACAGGGGAGGCGATGACACATGAGGGGACAGTAAATAGAGCGGCTTTGCCTGCTATTTTCAACCCTGAAGATCTGAATGCCCTTGAGTTAGGACTTGAACTAAAAGATAAATATGGGTACAAGGTAATTGTAACTACAATGGGGCCTCCAAATGCTGCTGAAGTGTTAAGAGAATCATTGTATAGAGGTGCTGATGAAGCAATTCTGATTACCGATAGAGCATTTGCCGGTGCAGATACTCTGGCTACAAGTTATGCCTTAAGCTGCTGTGCCAAGACAATTGGAGAATTTGATTTGATTTTATGCGGACGTCAGGCAATTGACGGAGATACCGCACAAGTTGGACCACAGGCAGCTGAAAAACTTGATATACCTCAAATCTGCTATGTAGAAGAAGTTATTGAAGTTAATAAGAAATCAGTAAAAGCCAGAAGAAGTATCGAGGGCGGTTATGAAATTCTTGAAGCTCCGCTACCTTCGCTTTTAACAGTAATTGATGCAAACGAGCCAAGGCCGCCAGCTGCAAGAAAAATAATGAAATTTAAAAAAGCTGTGACACGTTCGGAGCTGGTTAAATTACATGGAGGCCAAGATTATACTGATGCTTCAATGCTTGCTGATGAGGAAGGTAAACTGAGAACAAAAAATCTCTGGATACACGAATGGAATGCTGCAAAAATTAAGGCTGATATCGAAAGAATCGGCTTAAAAGGTTCTCCAACTAAAGTTAAGAAAATTCAAAGCGTTGTCTTGACTGCCAGTGATGTGGTGAAAATTGACCCGTCAGAAAAAGGAGTTAGCGGTTTAATTCATGAACTTATAGAAGATCATACATTAGGGTAAGAATTATGGCTGATAAAATTGGAAATGTTTGGGTTTTTATAGAACAGGAAGGCGGTAAAATAGCTGAAGTTAGCCTTGAGCTTGTATGTAAAGCTACAGATTTAGCTAAACGTTTAAAAGTAAAAGTTGAGACTGTTGTTCTTGGAGATAACCTAGAAGGTAAAATTGATTCATTGTTTCACTACGGAGCTGATGTAGTTTATCAGGTCGAACATAAAGCATTAGAACCTTTTACTATTCTTCCTTATGCTGAAGCATTAGTAGAATTAGTAAAGCAGCATAAACCTAATATACTGCTTTTTGGAGCAAGTTTGAAAGGACGTGAATTAGGTCCTCGTGTTGCTTCAGAAACTCTTTCAGGATTAACTGCTGATTGTACAGACCTGCAGATAGATGATTTTGTAGACAGATTGTCTAAAAAATCCTATACAAATAAATTAATGCAGATAAGACCTGCATTCGGTGGTAATATTATTGCTACTATTGTTAACACCTGGGAAGATCCTCAAATGGTTACTGTCCGTGAAGGTGTTATGAAAATGTCAGATCCTGACACATTAAAAACCGGTAAAATTGTTAAGATAAAACCTACAATTTCAGCAAAAACACAGGTAATAAAAGTTTTAAAGAGAATTAGCGAAGAGAAAGCTATCGATCTTAAAAAAGCACAGATTATTATTTCCGGTGGTTATGGTGTTGGTTCTAAAGAAAACTTTAAGCAAATTTATGATCTAGCTGATGCTTTAGGCGGAGATGTCGGAGCTTCTAGAGCAGCTGTTGATGCTGGCTGGATAGATCATGATCATCAGGTAGGACAAACCGGGGTTACTGTTAGACCTAAACTTTATATTGCATGCGGTATAAGCGGATCTGTACAGCATAGAGCCGGTATGGACGAAAGTAGTAAAATTATTGCAGTTAATAATGATCCTGATGCTCCTATTTTTGGTGTAGCTCACTACGGAATTATCGGAGATTTGAATGACGTTGTTCCTAAAATGATTAAAGCTTTTAAGGAAAAGGTATAAGAGAGGTATAATAAATGTCTAACTTTTTTACAGATAATAAAGATTTACAGTTTACCTTAGATCACTTGGATTTGAAGGAAATAGTAAAACTTCGTGAGAACGATTATACTTTTGCGGAACAATTTGATCATGCACCTGTAAATTTAGAGGATGCACTTGATAGTTACAAAAGAGTATTAGAAGTAGTTGGTGAAGTTACAGGCGAAAGAATTGAACCTAGATCTAGAACGATTGATGAAGAAGGTCCTCATTTTGAAAACAATACTGTTACTTATCATCCATTAACAGAACTTAACCTTAAAGATTTAAGGATGGCGGATGTTTCCGGCGTTATGCTGCCGCATCAATATGGCGGATTAAATTTTCCGGTTACTGTTTATTCTATGATGACAGAAATGGTTTCCAGAGCTGACGGAAGTTTACAGAACTTATTTGGACTTCAGGACATAGCAGAAACTATCAGTGAATTTGGGAATGAAGAGCAGAAGGCTCATTATCTTCCTAAATTTGCTTCAGGCGAAGTTGATGGTTCTATGGATTTAACTGAACCTGATTCAGGATCAGACTTGCAGTCAGTTAGATTGAAAGCGACTTTTGATGAGAAGAAAAATCAATGGTACCTTGATGGAATGAAACGTTTCATTACTAATGGTTGTGCTAAGGTTCATCTTGTATTAGCAAGATCTGAAGAGGGTACTAGCGATGGACGTGGTCTTTCAATGTTTATCTGCGATGCATGCCCAGAGTTAGTTGTTAGAAGAATTGAAGATAAACATGGTATTCATGGCGTTGCTACAGCTGAATTGCAGTATAATCATGTTCCTGCGCAATTATGTGGCTTAAGAAGACGCGGCTTGACAAAATATGTTATGTCATTGATGAACGGTGCCAGAATTGCTATCAGTGCACAGGCACTTGGTATTGCTGAAGCTGCATTCAGAGAAGCTCGTAAATATGCAGGTGAAAGAGAACAGTTTAAAAGTTCTATTGATAAGTTCCCAGCAGTATATTCTATGCTTGGCAGTATGAAGACTAAAATTTTATCTGCAAGAACTCTTCTTTATGAAACTACCAGAGCGGTTGATTGCAGAACTAATTATACGCACCTAGTCGAACATGGAAAGCCGGAAGAAATTACACCTGAAGTAAGAAAAAAACAGAAATACTATGCTAGACTTGCTGCTGTTCTGACTCCGATGGCAAAGGCTTATTGTACTGAAATTGCTAACCAGGTAGCTTATGATGGACTTCAGATTCATGGTGGTACAGGTTACATGAAAGATTTTAATGCAGAGCGTTTTTCTAGAGATGCACGTATTACAAATATTTATGAAGGTACAACACAATTGCAGAGAGTTGCTGCAATCGGTGGTATTATACAGAGAGTTCTTGATCCTGTAATGGATGAGTATTCTTCATTAGCTTATGGCGGAAAGTTAAAAAGACTTTGCGGCAAAGTTAATGCAATGAGAGAAAAACTTCATAAAGCAGTAAAATTTGTTGCTGATATGAAGGATTCAACATATCATGATTTGGTAACAAAAGAATTGGTAACTATGGAAACAATTGTTTTCGTTGGATACTTGATGTTACGTGATGCACTTAAAGTTTCAGAAAGAGAATTTTTGGCTGAAAGATTTATTTTAGATTCTATTTCAGAATTAGATCGTTGCTATAGTGTTGTTATAAGTAAAGATTATTCACTTATTGATAACCATAGAGACTTAATTGATTATTAAAAGGAAATATTTATGAATGATAAATATTTAAAGATTGCTTTAGAAAAAATTCCTGATAAAAGGGCACTTATTCATTTAGCCAGTAAAAGGGCAAAAGAGCTGGCCAAAGGAGAAAGACCTTTATTGAGAACTGAAGAAGTTAATCATTTAGATATTGCTTTACTCGAAATTTCAGAAGGTTTACTGAATTACGAGCTGCCTATCGAAGATGATTTTGATGACTTCTTGAGCTAAACAATTTAAAAAAATTATTTTAAAGGAATGCAGAATTGTATTCCTTTTTTTTTTGCATAATTTTAAAATTAAATTATTCATATGTTAATATAATTAACAACAAAAGTGTATAATATACTTTAAATTATCTGTAAAACTTTCAATTTATCCTGTGAGATATAAATTTAATTAACCATTAAAAAAAAGGAGCTAATTATGAAAAAGAATTCAGCATTAATAGTCATTGATTTCATTAATGACATTGTTCATCCTGAAGGTAAAATTCCAAGCTGCGCAGAATATGTAGAGAAATATGATGTAATTGCAAATGCTAATAAATATATCTCAGAAGCAAGAAAGGATGTTATTCCGATAATTCATGTTAAAGTCGGCTTTAGTAAAAACTATATGGAATTACCAAAAAACTCACCAGTATTTAAAAATGCTCAAAAAATTGGAGCTATTCAGCTTGGCAGCTGGGGAACAGAATTCCATGAAGATATGGATATATCAGAGGATGATTTCATTGTGATTAAACACAGGATAAGCCCATTCTACGGAACTGACCTGGAAACTGTTTTAAGAGCGAATAAAGTTGATACATTATATATAGCTGGAGTTTCAACGAATATGGCTGTTGAGTTAACTGCAAGGGAAGCTCATGACCGTGATTATAATGTGGTAGTTTTATCTGATGCCTGTGGTTCATATAATAAAGAAGTCCATGAATTCTCGCTAAAGATAATATCCAATCTGGCTGAAGTCGTATAAAAACAAGCAATAGTATTTTTATGAACATATCAATTTGAGGTTTGTCGACTCAGGTTTCAAATTAAATAGGATTATTATCATGAATCAGATATCAAAATTAAGAAATATAATAGACACAGGAAGAACTGTTGTTGCACCAGGTGTATTTGACGGTTTGTCTGCCAAACTTGTTGAGAATGCCAATTTTGAAGCAGTTTACGTAAGCGGTGGTGCAGTATCAAGAAGTGCTGGTTACCCTGATATCGGTTTGCTCACTTTTACAGAAGTATGTGACCGCTTGGAAAAAATTGTAGATGTTGTAAATATTCCGGTTATTGCTGATGCTGATACTGGTTTTGGTAATACTGTCAATGTGAAAAGAACAGTAAAAACATATGAACGAATCGGAGTTGCAGGATTACATATTGAAGATCAGTTTATGCCTAAACGCTGTGGTCATTTGAATAATAAAAGCCTTGTTACAAAGGATGAAATGGTGAAGAAAATAAAAGCCGCTGTTGGTTCTAAAATAAATCTTGATTTTACAGTTATTGCAAGAACAGATGCTATTGCTGTAGATGGCTTTGATTCCGCACTGGAAAGAGCTGAAGCTTATTTAGAAGCCGGTGCTGATATGATTTTTGTAGAAGCTCCAGAAAGCATTGATCAAATTGAACTAATTGCTGAAAAAATAAAGGCACCTAAGTTGATAAATATGTTTCATGGGGGAAAAACACCAATAGTACCTATTAATAGATTAAAGGAGATGGGGTATCAATTGGTAATTATTCCTTCAGATTTGCAGAGAGCTGCTATAAAGGCTATGCAGAATGTTCTTAAAGTTATTTATGAAAAAGGCGATAGTTCTTCTGTAAAAAACATGATGGTTTCTTTTAATGAAAGAGAAGCAATTATAGAAACTGGAAAATATCTTTCAAATTTTAATTAGGTTTAATTAACAGATGTTCTCTGCGATGCAAGTTTAGTTATAGTTAAGAATATTCATAACGCTGGCATAGAGCATGTGAGCTCGAGTGTAATATCCGATCTGTTATGTTTTACATTGGGGGGATAGCTTCAATGTTAGAAATCTATTTTATTTTTAGGAGGTTTTTTATGGCTACAGGAACATTAATCCAAAAGCTAATAGATTCACATATAGTTTCAGGAAAGAAAATATCAGGTGAAAAAATAGAGTTATCAGTTGATCAGACATTAATGCACGATGCTTCAGGAACGATGGTCTGTCTTGAACTTGAAGCTATGGGCGTCAAAAGAATTTTAACAGAGTTATCAGTAATATATATTGATCATAATACAATGATGATTGGGCCAGAAAATAGAAATGATCATATATTCATGCAGTCAGCAGCAAAAAGTATGGGATTTCACTTTTCCAGGCATGGTAATGGTATATGTCATCAGGTACATCTGGAAAGATTTGGTATACCTGGTAAAGTTTTGATAGGGGCAGACTCACACACTCCTACAAATGGTGCTATGGGAATGATTGCTATTGGCAGTGGTGGACTTGATGTTGCAAGAGTAATAGCAGGGAATCCTTTTAATTCAGTATATCCTGAAATTATAGGAGTTGAGCTGAAAGGTAAACTTAAACCTTGGACAATGTCAAAAGATATTATCTTAAAACTACTTAGTATTTTAACTACTAAAGGTAATGTGGGATGTATGGTTGAGTTCTTTGGAGAAGGAGTAATGACTCTTACCGTACCCGAGAGAGCTGTTATTACAAATATGGGAGCAGAACTGGGTGTAACTACATCAGTATTCCCTTCTGATGAGCAAACATTAAAATTCCTGGATGCACAGGGCAGAGAAGATTCATGTATTGAATTAAAAGCAGATGAGAATGTAGAATATGATAGAGTTATTACTCTTAATCTTTCAGAACTTGAGCTTTTGGCTGCATGTCCCTCAAGTCCTGACAACATACAGAAAATCTCAGAATTAAAAAACATTGATGTAGATCAGATAATAATAGGTTCATGTACAAATAGTTCATATATTGATTTAGCTACCATTGCTATGATTCTTAAAAATAAACCTCTGAATGAAAATGTTACTTTATCTATTGTTCCGGGCAGTAAACAGGTTATGGAAACTATTGAACGTGATGGGATATTACGCCTTTTCATAGAGTCGGGAGTAAAAATTTTAGAATCAGCATGCGGTGCGTGTGCAGGGCAGGGACAGGGACCTGGAGATGAAACTGTTTCTCTCAGAACTTTTAACAGAAATTTTGCAGGTAGATCCGGAACAAAGGGAGACAATGTTTATCTTGTAAGTCCTGCAGTGGCTGCTGCCTCTGCTATAACTGGTAAAATTACAGATCCTTCTATTCTTCAGATACCATATGAAAAAGTTGGAATTCCTCATCGTTTTGCCATCAATGATAACATGATAGTAAAACCGGCTGTAGAAAATATAGGAGAAGAAATAGTAAAAAAATCGACTATTAAGGCAATTCCTGAAAATTCAGAATTTCCTGCCGAGTTTTATGGACGCGTTGTGATTAAGGTAGAGGATAAAGTTACTACAGATCACATAATTCCAATAGGAAAATTTATGAAGTTCAGAAGCAATGTTTATGAGTACGCAAAAGCCGTATTTAACTGCTATAACAAAGAAGAAGTTGAAAGTTTTGCAGAAAAATGCCTTAGATATAAGGCTAAAGGTGTACAATCCGTAATTTTAGGAGGATTAAGTTATGGGCAGGGATCTTCTCGTGAGCATGCTGCTTTGTGTCCAATGTATCTTGGTGTAAGGTGTGTAATTGCAAAATCTATTGAAAGAATTCATAGATCTAATCTTGTTAACTTTGGGATTTTACCTTTAACTTTTATTAACGCTGAAGATTATGATAAAATTGAAGCTGGAGATAATTTTATATTAAATAATTTGAATGCTCAGATGGGAAAAACATCAGAAATTACTGCCATTTTGTGTAAAAAATCAGATATAAATATTAATTTAACACTTTCATGTAAGCTTACAGATTTTGAGCTGTCATGTATATTGGCAGGAGGAGTGCTCAACTTAAATTCTAAGAGGTTTGGAAATGTTGCCTAAAATTATGATACTTGGGACTGGAGGAACAATCGCCGGTACTGCAGAAAATGCAAATAAAACTGTTGGATATGAGTCAGGTAAATTAGATATTTCTAGTATTATTGATTCTGTGCCAGGAATCAACTCAATGGCAAAAATTCAATACGAACAGGTCTTTAATTTCTGTAGTAGAAGAATGAAACCTGAAAATTGGGTGATTTTAGCTAAAAATGTACAGAAATATCTTGATGAAGATTTTGACGGAGTTGTAATTACACACGGCACAAATACCCTTGAAGAAACAGCATATTTTTTGCATTTAACTGTAAAAACTGAAAAACCTGTTGTAATTACATGTGCAATGAGGCCGGCCACTGCAATCAGTGCCGACGGCCCAATGAATATTTATCAGGCAGTAAAAGTTGCTTCAAATAAAAACTCTTGGAGCAGAGGTGTGCTTGCTGTAATAAATGACAGATTATTCTGTGCACGTGATGTTTCAAAAGGGAGCACAACCAATCCTGATACTATGAATTCTCAAAATACACAGATTATTGGAACTATTGAAGGAAATCAGATATTTTATAACTTTTCTTCAGATAAACTTCATACTTTCAAAAGTGAGTTTAATATTAGAGATATAGATGCATTGCCCAAGGTAGATGTTGTTTATAACTATGCAGGAGCGGGCAGAGAATTAGTTGACTGTTTTATTAATAATGATTCAAAAGGGATTGTTAGCGCAGGTGTTGGTAATGGTGCTTTTACTGATGAGATTTTAGCCGGATTTAAAGATGCTTCTGAAAAAGGAATATTTGTAGTTCGGTCAAGCAGAGCAGGTTCAGGTCATATTATAAGAAATGGCGATGAAAAAGATAATGAATATAATTTTATTGTCAGTAATGATTTAAATCCACAAAAAGCAAGAGTTCTCTTAGTAGTTGCATTGACAAAAACTGATAATTTACAGAAAATTCAGAAAATATTCGACGAATATTAGACTTTGTTTAATTTAATTTCTCAATTTCTGTTTTACTGAGACCTGTTACTTTAGAAATTATAGCTGGGGAAATTTGTTTTTCCTTTAAAGATTTTGACATTTCTAAATTTCTTGTTTGATATCCTTCAAGATAGGCTTTGTCTATATTTTTCTTCTGTTTGTTCTCTTTTTTAATTTGATCGGTAATATCACTTTCGAAATAACCTGAGCATAGTTGACCATCAAATATTATTCTTATTCTTCTTGTTTCTAACCACCTGAGTTGACCATCTCCACGGATAATTCTGAAGCGTCTTAAAGTAGGCCAAGAATTGTCATCACTATATTTTTTTTGCTTTTCATAGTCATCAGGATGAACGCAGGTTTTTAACCAAAAATCATGTCCGCCTTTGATTAGTTTATCCATAGAATATCCATATATCTTAGCTCTTGATTTGCTAAAATATAAACTATCGCATGAATTTGGCCCGGTTAATCCAAAAGTCTCCTTCATAGAGTTTATCGTAGTTTCCATCATATGCCGGATTTTTTCGTTATTCATTTCTTTGGTGATATCTTTAATAACTCCAAACTCCAGTTCAGTATCTTTAACAATTGTTCTATATAAAAAATGTTGTACCCAGTGGATCTCTTTGTTCCTGACATAAATTCGATAAATAAGTTCCTCTTTCTGATTATTGAACTCTTTTTTTACTTTTTTGATATCCTCTTTATGTACAAATTTAATCCAGAAATCAACATCTCTGTAAAATTCATTTTTACCAACTCCATAAATTCTTTCAATCGCACTGTTTATATATAAAAAATGTCTGTAAGGTTTTGATTTTATAATCCATATTACATGCTCAAGTTTTTCAAGTGCTGATTCCAGATAGAAATATTTTTCATTCAAGCTTTGCTCACCTGAAATATCTTTAATTGAAACTATAATTTCAATAATTTTATCATTATTATCATAAACAGGTTTTATATTAACAACACCGCTTCCTCCTGTGCCAAATGTTTTTGGAATACTGATTATAGTATTTTCTAAAGCAACATTGGATTCAAATACATTTTTTTCCAATTCTGATATTTCTTCCCAGCTCTTTTGATGTTTCCAAATGTCAGAGTTTCTTTGTCCAAGTACGAGATTAGAACCAGGAAAACCAAAATATGATAGGAAAAAATCATTAACAAAAGTGTATTTGAGTGCTCTGTTTTTTCTATAGATAAGATAATTTAGAGAATTTACAGTTGTTGTAATATTTGAAATAACTTTTTTTTGTTCCTGAAGTTGCCAGTTAAGCATTTTATTCTGTTTCATTAAGTCAATAATAGTTTTTTGCTTTTCAGAATCAGTTTTTGCTGAAATATCAAAAATACTTTTATCAAGATTAGTTAAATTATCATAAAAGTATGGAGTGTTATTATCAAATAGTTCTTTTAAATCTGAAATTTCACTAATAGGTACATGCATTATTTCAGCCAAAAGCCTTACTTCGCCTTCTGTAGGTTTACTTATTCCCTGTTCCCATCTTAAAATTGTTCTGTAAGAAGCTTTGCCTATTACGTCAGCAATTTTTTGCTGTGATAATTTTGAAGATTTTCTCAGCTTTTTAAATTTATATTTGTCAAATTTGAACATTTAGGTCATATAGATATATAAAATTGAATATGTTGATTATTATATGACAATGTGTCCTAAATATCAACTTTTTTTTAAAGTTTCTCTTCTTTTATGAAAGTCATATACATTTATTTTAAAGATAAACAACAATGATAAAAGGAAATCAATAATGAAAATTCATCTTAATAAAATAAAGAAAATTCAAAAACATAATTTTTGGGCAGAATATATAAAAACTATTTATAATTACGGAGAGAAAATATCAAGCTCTTGCTCTTATCCAATAAGAACAAAAAATATTTCAAAATAATGTTTTAGATACAATCATATTGATACAATTAAACAAGAATTGAGGTTAATTATGAAAACTTATCATAAAAAAGAAAAGAAAAACAAAATACACCATTTTTACAATGAGTATAAAAAAGCAATGAATAATTATGGAAATAATTTTTTACCGCCTTATCAGAGACAGACGGCGAAGAATATATAAAGTAATGTAAAAGGCTCTAATAAATGATCAATATTTATCAGAGCCTTTTGGTTTGAATAAAAATCAAAGATGATTATTATATCAGCTTAATAAATCTAGAGCCAACAGACAGGTCAACTGAGCAAAATCCATTAGTTGATCGATTTCAATATACTCATTAGCTACGTGCATAGTATCTTCATTTCCAATACCCCATCCAACAGCTTTGCAACCATGCAGACAAAGTCCCTTAGCGAATGTACCTCCTCCTAAGCCAATTGGCACAGGCTTAAAACCAAGAATAGGTTCTCCATGCTTCTGGATCAGTTTGACAAGGTCATTGTCAGGATCAATGCTGTGAGGTTCGCTTACTGAAATAAATTCAATTTTAAAATTACCGTCTTTTACCATATCACAATATTTTTTTACTTCAGCTTCGATTTGATCTAAGGTTATTCCTGGTACTGTGCGCATATCAATGTGTACATAACAGGAGCCAGGTACAATATTGGATGCCGCACCGCCGTTAATTACGCCGACATTAACTGTTGGGTGTCCAAGCAATGGATGTTCTGTATGATCTAATTCAAAATCTTTGAAATTATGTATAAATTCAGCCATCATGTTGATTGCATTGATTCCTTTTTCAGGGGTAGAGCCGTGAGCCTGTTTGCCTGTTGCTGTCACCTGAAGTTTTATCCCTCCTTTTTCTGCAACATCGATACTTCTCATGTATTCACCGATATCTGGAATAACAGCATATGTTGGATCAATTAGTTTCTCTTCAAGCAGATAGTGAACCCCATAGTCTATTCCGTCAGGATCACAGCATTCTTCATCAGAAAGAGCAGCTATCTGCAGGTCACCGTTTATTTCTTTATCAAGTCCAAGCTCTTTTAATATAGACGCAGCTGCAAGAATTGATGCAATTTGACCTTTATTATCAGAAGTTCCTCTTCCATATAGTTTGCCGTCTTTCTGGATTACTTTATACGGATCAGAATCCCAGCCGTCTCCAGCAGGTACAACATCCATATGTCCTGCCATAAAAAGACTGATGCCGTTAGTGTTTTTTCCAAGGTGTCCAATTACATTAGGGCGCTCGGGTATTCTCGAATACTCATCATATGCAATGTCAGCTTTATCAAATTCATCTTTAACAATTTTTGCAACTTTATACTCTTCACCACGTGCCTTCAAGTATGGATGTTCACTAAGCTGACTTGTCTGTACATTTACTGTTTTTTCTGCAACCATTTCGGTGGTAAGGTTTATTATCTTTTCCTGAATCTGATCTTTATGGTCAGAAAAATACTGTTTTATTAACTCTCTTTTATCCATGTTGATCCTCCCAAATTTCTAAAAATAAAAAAGTTGCTTTATAATAATTTATTACAATTGAATTACTAAAAAGTAACAGATTAATAAAAAATTTACCGATAAATTAAAGTATACTTAATGCCAAAATTTACAATAAAATAATCATTAATATCGGGATACTGTCGAACATATTAAAATAAGAAGATTCTAAATAAAATTGAGAGGTAAAAGTATTTATTTTTTTATGAGTTTTTTCTTTTGCGCCACTCTTTTCAATGTTCTTTCCAGCAGAGTTTCATAAATTGGATTACCACCAAGTAAAAATGCGGTAATTGTGGCGCTGAAGCAGGTTATGATCAAGGGAAGAATAAGAGCGTAATTCATTGTCATTTCAGTAACAAGTAGTATTCCGGTTAAAGGTGCGCCAACCGTTGCTGTGAAGAGGGCGCTCATTCCAGCTACAGCAAATATGCCTGGATGTGTTACTAATTCAGGAAAGAAAAAATGGGCAAATTGACCGTACCACATACCAAAAACTGTACCAAGTGCTATCATTGGAGCAAATATACCGCCAGGTGTTCCTGAACCGTAACTGACCCATGTTGCAGCCATTCTGATAAGAAAGAGTAAAAGAAGTGCCATTATTGGTACTTTATATGAAAGGGCATCAGAAATAATATTATATCCCCCACCTACAGCATGAGGATAGAATATTGTTAAGGAGCCCACAACAATACCTACCATTACAATCATAGGCCAATATACAATTTGTTTGCTATCAGAGAAAAAGTTCAGAACTTTTATAAGGTAACGGTTAAATATTACCCCAAAAACCCCAAAAATACATCCAAATACTACAAACATCCATAATGATGCAATGGGAGGAGTAGAAAAATAAGTCATGACTATATCAGGCTTTTGCCCCATAATTAAACGTAAAACAATATCACTGCATATTGAAGCTACTATAACACAGTTCATTGACATAAAACTGTATCTGAATTCACCACGCATTTCTTCAATAACAAATAATATTCCGGCAAGGGGTGCATTGAAGGCGGCCGCTAGGCCTGCACCTGCACCAGCTGCTATAATTGCATGGGTAAATTCAGGTCTTAGCCTGAATCTGTCAGAAAACATCTTGCCAATTGCACTGCTCATCTGTATTGTAGGCCCTTCACGACCTAATACCAGACCGCTGGAAAGAGCAAGTACGCCGCCAATAAATTTAATTGGAAGAATTCTATGGCCTCTGAGTTTACGATAATTAAGTAATACACCTTCGATTTCCTGCACACCGCTACCTGCGGCCTCAGGAGCAAATTTTCTAACTAGAATTATTGCAACAATTATACTTACTACACAGAATAATATAATAAAAGAGTATCTGCCTATCTGATTTTGAATCAATGTTTCTGCAAGATAATATTTTAAATCCGTAAACCAAATTATAGATAATTGAAAAAGACTGCCTATCAGACCTGACAGAGAGCCGACTATTACTCCTGATAAAAGAAGGAAACTATAATGCCTTCTTTCTCTTAATAGTACTTTTCTGAAAATTCTGAATTGTTTCATGTTTTGGTGTTATGATTTTAATTGTTTATTTTGGAAACAAAAAGTTTAATTCTTAAAATAATTATTTCAATGAGATTATAATTTATCTTTTACTTTATCTTTTACCTCGACAGCTTTGGTGCTGATTTTTTTAGTCACTTCAGATGATTTGTCAGAAATATAACTTAAAATTTCTTCTCTATATTTATAGATTCCCATTCCTATTATTATAAGTATTACAGAGTAAATAAAAAGACAACCAATTTTTCCTGATTTCATTACCTAATCTTTCGTTTTGTGATTGTTGATAAAATACAAATTTTACATTAATTGACTATATTCTATCTAACTTCTATTATATATTCTATCTGAAAATATTAAATAATCACTTACTTTTCTCGCTAATTTTGATCATGTGCATCAACATTCATTATTTCTGAATTTTTTGTTATTTTTCTGTCTAAGGATATATGGCAGAAAAAGAATATCTTAATATAATCATTAAATATGCATTTATAACAAGTTAATAACACAAACAGAAGGGTGTATTTAGAATGAATAAAAAAGTAATGATTGCATTACTGACATTGATGTGTATAATTGGTGCTGTTTCTCAAACTTTGGCTAATGAACCTGAGGATGTCTCTTTTTCAACTCCTTTTCGTATATGCTTCTGGCCCGGTGTATGGTCCTGGCCAAATGGTGTTGATGTTTATGGTATGGATTTAGGATTTCCTGCTTCATTCAGTGCTAACAAAAAAAATATTATTGCCGGGCTTGATTTGGCTATATTTTTCTCTCAAACTAATACAAAAGGTCTCCAGCTTTCAATATTGAATATGAGTGACGGTACTGATGGTCTGCAGATAGGGGCTGTAAATATGGAGTGTAGTAATATAATTGGCGCACAAATATCCGTTTTTAATGAATATAAAAGCTCTAGAGGTTTTCAGCTGGGCTTGATAAATAAAGCTGAAAATTCAAAAGGGATACAGTTGGGCTTAATTAACATAATGGATAACGGTTTTCTTCCTATTTCACCTTTAATAAACTGGGGTTTTTAGGTATATTTGAAAAGAACACAAAAAAAAACAGTGAATTTTTCACTGTTTTTTTTGTGAAATATATTATCTAATCTGGCCGTTACCGAAAACCAGATACTTATATGTGTTTAATTCTTTTAAGCCCATCGGCCCTCTGGCGTGCAATTTGTCGGTGCTGATCCCAATTTCAGCGCCCATACCAAACTCAAAACCGTCAGTAAAACGTGTTGATGCATTGTGATAGACAGTAGAAGAATCCACCTCTTTCATAAATTTTTTAGCATTAAGCTTATCACTCGTTATAATTAAATCACTATGCTTTGAACCGTATCTGTTGATATGATTTATTGCTGACTGTATATCAGGAACAATTTTAACAGAAAGTATAAGATCTAGATATTCCATGGACCAGTCTTCTTCTGTTGCCATATTGGATTCAGGTACTATATCACAGAAAATTTTATCCCCGCGAAGTTCTACATTTTTGTTTCCTAACCTTTTAGCCAGTATTGGTGCTATTTCATCTGCTATATCGTTATGAATGAGCAAAGTTTCTGCAGCGTTACATACACCAGGTCTTTGGCATTTAGCATTTTCTACAATATTTACAGCCATGTCAATGTCGCATTTATCATCAATATAAATATTACAGACGCCTTTATAATGTTTGATTACAGGAATAGTTGACTCTGATACAACTTTTCTAATTAAATGCTCTCCGCCCCGTGGTATTACAAGATCAATATAGTTATCCATTTTTAGCAGGAGATTAACCGCTTCTCTGTCTGTCCAGGGTAAGAGCTGAACGACCCCTTTGTCTAATTGACATGAAATACATGCTCTTGTAACACAGTGTGCTAAAGCAATATTTGAATGAATAGCTTCAGAACCTCCACGTAAAATTACTGCATTTCCTGATTTAAGGCAGAGTCCTGCAGCATCTATGGTCACATTAGGTCTTGATTCATATATTATAGCAATAGTGCCGATTGGAACACTTACTTTTTTTATTTCTAAACCATTTGGCCTTATCGTTGTTGTGATTGTATGCCCGACAGGATCTTCCAGCTTTGTCAACTCTCTCAATCCGTCAGCCATTGCTTTTATACGTTTTTCTGATAGTTTTAACCTATCGATCATAGCAGGCAGAAGACCTTTTTTTATACCCTTATTAATGTCTTTCTCATTTGCTGCTAAAATATTATCTTTTTCCTGCTCTAACGTATCTGCAATTGCTTTAATACAGTTATTTTTTTCACTAGAGCTTAATCCAGCTAGTTGTTTGCTAGCAAAAAAAGCTCTTTCACCCATTTCTTTTAAAGTTGATACTAGGTCACTGGTGGATATTTTTTTATTATGAGTCATATCTCATTACCTCATTATAAATTATTGATTACTATATTATTACTAAGTTATCTCTGTGAATTACTTCTTCATCTCCATGATAACCCAGTTTTTTATTAATATCTTTTGACTTAAATCCTGCTATTTTTGATAAATCTTTAACAGAATAGTTAGTAAGTCCTTTTGCTATAGTTTTATTATTTGAGTTTAATAAGTCAACAGTACTGCCTCTCTTAAAAGAACCACTGACTGAAGTAATTCCTGATGGAAGCAAGCTTCGACCATTATTAACAATTGCATTTGAAGCGCCAATGTCAATGAATATTTTTCCTTTAGTCTCTGTAAAAAAAGAAAGCCAGCGCTTTTTTGAAGGCATTTGCCTGCTTCTTACTGGGATAAAAAGTGTACCGACATCCTCTGCGTTAAATATTTGTTCTAGTATTTCAGGATTTGTACCATTTGCAATCCATAAATATTCACCGGCTTTTGTGGCCATTTCTGCAGCTTTAATTTTACTTGCCATTCCTCCGATAGATGTTTCACTGTCATCAGTACCCAGGGCCAAAGCTTTTACTGTTTTTGTTATACCTTCTACTATTGAAAGTCTATCAGTAAATTTACCTTCATTTATATTGTATACACCATCTACTGTAGTAAGAATTACAGTGGTTTTTGACTTTGTCATCATTGCAACCAGTGTTGCTAAAGTGTCATTATCACCAAAGGTTAATTCGTCTACAGATACAGAATCATTTTCGTTAATAATTGGTAAAATTCCCATATCCAGCAGAGAATTTATGCAATTTAACGTATTTAAATGTCTTTCTCTGTTTCTTAGTCCAGACATTGTAAGAAGAAGTTGGGCTACATGAAATCCATATTTTTCTGCAGCATTTTCATATAGAGCCATTAATTTGCATTGGCCTACAGAAGCCAGTGCCTGCTTTTTAGAAAGTTGTGAAGGGCGTTTAGCTAGATCGATTGTTTTCATTCCCATGCCTACAGCCCCGGAACTGACAAGAATTACTTTAAAGCCTTTTTCTCTCAGTTTATTAATTTGTTCCATCAGATATGGAATTTTAGATGTATCAGTGAGAAGCCTTGTTCCTACCTTTATAACTACCATGTCTGTCTCAGAAATGGCTTTTTTTCTGTATATTAGATTGTTCATTATTAATAAAATTAGTTGTTAATTGTTATTTTAATTCATGTTTTTGTAACTATTTTAATCTTTAATTTAGCTGTTAAAGGTAAAATATAGCATAACAAGTTGAAAGTTTGTTAATTTTAGAATTTTATTTTATTCTTTGGTAAATGTTTTTATTTATTTTAAAAAGATAGTTATTCTAAGTAAGAAGTTTAGCAAATATATGTAAAATTAATACTAATATATAAAAAAGGCTTGAAAAATTGATATTTTCCTATAAATTTTGAACCTTACTTTGCTGTTAAAACATTAAGTTATTTATATAAAAAGGAACACATTTAATGAACACTGAAACAAAACAGGCAATTATAAAACAATTTGCTAAATCAGAAGGCGATACAGGTTCTACTGAAGTACAGGTTGCTGTGCTTACTGCTGAAATCAAGCATTTAACAGAACATCTAAGAGAAAATAAAAAAGATCATAGCACACGCAGAGGATTACTTGCTAAAGTTAACAGAAGAAGAAAACTGTTAAACTATTTGAAAAAAGAAAATTTAGATTCTTATTCTTCAATTGTAAAAGAATTAAGTATTCGTCACTCGTAGTTTTTATTGCAGGTTGGTTTATTATGTAGGGAATTATCCCTACTTAAATAAGTCATAAAAAAGTAAAGTGATTATTTTGTGGAATCCTTGTCGATATCAAAGCCTATTATAGATAATAAGGGGTTTTGATATCGCGATTCCACTTTTTTTTTACTTATCTTTATGGATATCATAAATAATTGTAAGTTAAAGTGATTTATTTAGGTCCAACCTGTCATATTTTTTATAATATACAAATCGCAAATAAAAAGAGGATAAAAGAATGTCAGAAAAAAGTATTACATTTGAAATGGCAGGTAACCGTTCGATTACATTGTCTACCGGTAAACTGGCTAAACTGGCTAATGGTTCATGTACAGTAAGAGCTGGAGATACAATTGTGTTCACAGCTGCATGTTCAGGTTCTGCAAGAGAAAATACAGATTTTTTTCCGTTGCAGGTTGATTACAGAGAAAAATATAGCGCTGCAGGAAAATTCCCTGGTGGATATATAAAAAGAGAAGGGAGACCTTCCGATAAAGAAATTCTTGTTTGTCGTATGGCTGATAGACCAATTCGCCCGCTTTTTCCAAAAGGATTTTTTAACGAAGTACAGGTTCAGTCATTACTTCTAAGTGCAGATCGCATTAATGAGCCTGACGTATTGAGTATTTTAGGAGCTTCTGTTGCTTTAACTCTATCTGACTTACCTTTTGCTGGTCCAATTGGTGCTTTAAGAGTTGGTATGGTTGACGGTGAATTTATTGCCAATCCTACAACTGAAGAAATGGAAAAAAGCACATTAGAACTGATTTATGTTGGCTTAGCCGACAAAATTATAATGATTGAAGGTGATGCAAAAGAACTTGATGAAGAAACTATGAAAAAAGCTTTTGTATTTGCCAACGAACAGGTGAAAATACAAATTCAAGCTCAGCTTGACCTTGCAAAAGAAGCAGGAAAAGAAAAAGCTAATTATGATTTAGTTTTGGTTCCTGAAGAAATGGAAAAAGCTGTAAATTCTTTCTGTAAGGGAAAATTGGATGAAGCCTGTTTTATATCAGGTAAAGAAGAAAGAAACAATGCTTTAAAAGGAGTATATACTGAATTAAGTGAAACTTTATCAACTGAGTTTGTTGAAAAATTAGGTGAAAATGATTTTAAATTTAAACTTAATATGGCATTTGATGAAATCGTTCAAAAAACTGTACGCCTGGCTATTCTTAACGAAAATAAAAGAGCTGACGGCAGAAAAACTGATGAATTAAGACCTTTATCGGCAGAAGTTAGTGTATTGCCTAGAACTCATGGAACTGGGCTATTTGCACGTGGAGAAACTCAGGGATTAATCGTTACTACACTTGGTTCTTCTAAAGATGCACAGATTCATGATTCAATAACTTCAAATAAAGACCATATTGAAAAGAAATTTTACCTACATTACAATTTCCCTAATTACAGTGTTGGTGAAACAGGAAGAATTATGGGGCCTGGAAGAAGAGAGATCGGTCATGGTAACCTGGCTGAACGTTCACTCGCACAGATTGTTCCTGCTGATTATCCATACACTATTCGCTGTGTATCAGAAATTATGGGATCTAACGGTTCTACCTCAATGGCAAGTATATGCGGCGGTTCCTTGTCGCTAATGGATGCTGGTGTTCCAATTAAAGAACATGTTGCCGGTATATCATGCGGTTTAGTTAAAGAAGGTGAAAAGACTGTTCTATTAACTGATATTTTAGGTTCAGAAGATCATTTTGGTGATATGGATTTTAAAGTTGCTGGAACTAGTAAAGGTATAACAGGATTTCAGTTAGACCTTAAAATATCTGGTGTATCTATTGATCTTATGTGCGATGCTATGCAGAGAAATAAAGATGCAAGAGCACAAATTCTTAATGTTATGAATGAATGTATTTCAGAACCTAGAGAAGAAATGAGTCCATATGCTCCTAGAATTAAGGTTGTCAAAATTAATTCTGAAAAAATCGGAGCTCTTATTGGACCTGGTGGTAAAGTTATTAAAGGGATCTGTGAAGCAACAGGTGCTAATATTGATATTGAAGATGATGGTTCAGTAACTATTTTTGCTTCAGATAAAAAAGCTATGGATGCTGCTACTGAAGAAGTGCAAAAAGTTACAGCAGAAGCTGAAATCGGTAAAATTTATCGCGGTGTTGTAAAAAGCGTTAAAGATTTCGGATGTTTTGTTGAGTTCTTACCTGGTCAGGAAGGTTTAGTTCATATTTCTGAACTTGCTGATTATAGAGTAGACAAAGTAACTGATATCTGTAAAGAAGGCGATAAAATGTCTGTTAAAATTGTTGATAAAGACAAAAGAGGTAAAATTAGACTTAGCCGTAAAGCAGCATTGGCAGAATTAGAATAAAAAATAATTTAAATATTATAAAAATGAGTTCTTTTATAGAACTCATTTTTTTTGTATCTATACTAAATAATATTAGTTAATTTTTTACTAAATAAATTAAAATAATAATGAAACAATCAACAATCAATAATCAGCAATCAACTCTCTTGTCTGTTAGAGATTTTTCTCTTAGTTTCAAGTTGAGAAATGGTGTTTGTAATGCTGTAAACGGTATTTCATTTGATATAGCGGAAGGCGAAACTTTGGGGATTGTAGGTGAGTCAGGAGCAGGGAAATCTGTAACGTGTTATTCGTTGTTGGGATTGTTGCCTAAAAATTCAATAAATAGTGGGGAAGCTGTCTATAAGGGAAAAAATCTATTAAATTTATCAGACAGAGAGCTCAACAAAATTAGAGGTAAAGATATCTCAATTATATTTCAGGATCCAATGTCATCTTTAAACCCTTTTCTTAAGGTAGGTAAACAGATCACTGAACCTTTAATTACTCATTGTAAAGTTAATAGAAAACAAGCAGAAAAAGAGGCTGTTAAAATTCTCCAAGAGGTTGGGATAGATAACCCAGAACAGCGTTTTCATCAGTATCCGCATGAATTCTCCGGAGGAATGAGACAAAGAATAATGATAGCTATGGCGTTAATCACAAAACCGAAACTTCTTATTGCTGATGAACCTACCACTGCTTTAGATGTTACTATTCAGGCTAAAATTTTAAAGTTATTGAAACGACTAAAAGTAAATCATTCAATGGGGGTAATTTTTATTACACATGATTTAGGTGTAGTTGCTCAGATTTGTGATAAAGTGTGTGTTCTGTATGCAGGAAAAATTATGGAAAAGGGGAGTGTCAATGATATTTTTTACAATTCTTTGCACCCCTATACTATCGCCTTAAAAAAATCTATACCCAGTTTAGAAGAAAAGCAGGAAATTTTGTATTCAATTCCAGGTTTACCTCCTGATTTATCTAAAAAAATTAAGGGCTGCCCGTTTGCTCCGAGATGTGAGCAGGTAGAAGATAAATGTTTTGAAGTGGAAGAACTACGTTTAAAAGAAATAGAAAAAGGACATTTTAGTTCCTGTATTAGATATTAGTAAAAAAACATAAAATATTAATAATTTATGTTTGCAATAAAGTTAAAGGTATGTACCTTATTAACTCTTCGATGATGCGGGGTGGAGCAGAGGTAGCTTGTCAGGCTCATAACCTGAAGGTCGTAGGTTCGATTCCTGCCCCCGCTACCATTTTTTCACCTCAGATTTCCAGTTTCTTATCAAAGCTTGAAATTCGTGTGTAGTACTTTTGTAGTACTTTCATGTCACTAGTTTTGAATCCTAAGCCTTAATAAAAGCCTTGTCTATTAATAATTTTTAATTGTACAGGTGACGGAAAATGGGTAGAGAGTTTCATTCTTCAAAAAAAGCAAATACTAAAGGCGAAGGCTATTTGTTTTAAAAAGAATCCTTATATTTATACTATTAAACTAAATTTTCCGGTCATTTGGCGAAATAAACAGAAAATATAACTTAAATTCAATTTTTGAATAAAATTCATATTCTAAGCTTGTTATATACAGGGGGTATATATTATTAAATAATTACGTTGGTACTGAATCATATAAACGCTTGTTTTTATTTTTTACCATAAATATTCTACTATATAAAATAAATGAGATTATCATGAGAACAATACAAATACAACCTAGAGTAAGAAGTAAATTCATATCAGCAAACCTGACAAAATATGTAAGAACTGTACCAGTCATAAGGAAACAAAAAGTAAAAAATGATGATGCGTTCGCTTTATCATTATGAGAAGATATTCCAAAAATAGTAACACCTATTTTAATTAGAGGAAGTCCCAAAAAAACAATAGAAGCAGCTGTAGTAAAAACTATTATAGATGAACAGCTCGTCAGATATGTGATTACGAGCATAACTCCTCCAAGCATTGTTACACAACTTCCCAAAATTATAGTTTGCTTCATTGAATAATATTTAGCCATCATATTATTTACATGACACCCCAGCACATATGCTAAGTATATAATCAAATAACATATACTGAATAGAAAAGGACTCATCTTCAGCATATCAATCCCAATAAATGGAAGATATGCAACAGCAGAGAAAAGAATTGTAGCACATAAACCATACATGAGTGCCGATATGACAAGATTTTTATTTCTAACAGCTTCAGAATAGTTTATAAATACATCTTTAATTTTCAGTTTTCCAGGACGGGGGGTGTAAGTTTCAGGGAGCTTTATCATCGCTAGGAAGAATATGAAAATATTAAAGAAAAACATAAAATAAAAACTTGAAATCCATCCAAAATCACTAGTAAGAGATCCCCCAATAAAATTAAATACCCCTGGAAAAAGAGAAAGTCCAATTAAACAATAACCCATTGCTTTTCTTGCGGCTTCGTCCTTATATACATCATTCACAACCAGAAAACTGATTACCATACCTGATCCTGCCCCTAATCCAGCAAGAAGCCGTCCAACAGTTAATAAGCTGTAACTATGAAAGGAGATTCCTATTAGACAAATAAGACTACCAAAAATAGTCAACAGCACTCCAAAATATAGAGATTTTTTTCTGCCGAAGAAATTTGCTATTGGCCCATACATCAATGTCCCCAATGCATACCCTAGTGTAAATAATACAACAACGTTGTGTGATTCAGAAAAAGAGACATTAAAATATTTGGCTAACATTGGAAGGCCAGGAGATATAAAAACCAGGTTTATCATTCCCAATGGAGCTAGAAAAACGAATATATAGTTTGGTACTTTTATTTGTTGATCAGTATTTTTCATTGACTTGACCATTTCATTTATAAATTTTACTAATTCTGAATTAACTCTATTATTAATATATAAATCAGGTGAGCTTAAGAAAGTCCATCAATAAATATAAGTATTATTTTAACCTTTGAAGGCTTGAAACAGAACTATTAAAGTTTTGCATCATGGCTTATAATCAATAATATTGATATTTTGATGTCAAATGTTTCATATATGAAAAGTATAGGAGAAGTATGAAATTAGATTTTAATAAATTGGACCTATGTTTAAAGCAAAAGAAGATGACATACAAAGAACTTTTTGAGTCAATAGGAGTAAGTAAAACAACTTTCTGGGCTTGGAAGACAGGAAAAAGAGAAATTAAGGAGATATACATAAGGGCAATAGCAAGAGTACTTGATATTGCAGTAAATAAATTTTCTGATTTACCTGATGAAGTTCTAATTTCAGAGGAAAAACTTTCTGATAATATGCATCAGTTAGTAAATCTAATTAACACAAATACTTTTTATGATAAAAGTAAGTTCTTATCAATGCATAAAGCGCTTGATTCCCTGGAAAGTAAGTTAGCAAATGCTTCTGCTATCATAAAAGGATTAACAAGTTCAATGGAATCCATTTTTTATGTAAAGGATACCAACCTTGAATATGTTATTGTAAGTAAGGGGTTTCTGAAGAATTTGTCATTGAATCAAAATTATGATGTACTTGGAAAAAAAGATGAAGACTTTTACCCTCTAGGAGAGGCAAAAAAAAATGAAGATGAAGACAGAGATGTTTTGTTTACAGGAAGGTCTATAAAAAATAAAGAAAGATTTCTTCCTGGGTCAAAAAAGAAGAAATGGGCGATTATTTCAAAATATCCAATTTTAGATAATGATCGCAGGATAGAGGGGATTTTAGCAGTGCAAATAGATATTACGGACAGGAAAATTGCTGAAAAAGCCAGAGAACTGTTGGAAGTACATGTCTTTGCTATGTCCAGAGCACTAGTCATATATGATTTACAAAAAAAAAGATATGTTTATATGAATAAAACAATGGGAGAGTTAACTGGATACTCAGTGCAATCTCTGATGAAACTTGATTGCCATAAGTTTGCTAAGTTACTGCTTCATCCAAAGTATTTGGAAAATGGTAGAGTAGAACAAAAGCTATATGGTAATTATTCTGAAATAAATCATAGTACACATCAATTAGTCAGGAAAAATGGTGAAGTAATATGGGTTTACGCAACAAGAGATAGGCATGTATTTCAGAATAACGATTGTGTCCTAATTTTATTCAAACGTTTAAAAGATGAAAATGATCCTCAAATATAATAGGTAACGCAGTGTTCAACTTTTTTTAGTTGATGTTCTTTGAAATTATATGTCATAGCATAAACTTCTAAATATTATAAGTGACTAATCAAATAATATATTAGGAGTAATGCCATGACAACAGAAGACTTTATCATTGAAAC